>JBBDIE010000186.1:21108-34141 GCA_040880545.1 Bacteroidales bacterium
CGGAACAGTTGTTTAGTTCGTGGCTGTCCATAATGTCCTATATCTACGAAGTTAATAAAACAATTCCTCTGTTGCAGCTTGCTCGCCTCTAAGTACCACTTCACCCCGCGGTAGCCTCTCCCGTTGCGTCAGCAACATCTCTCGTTGACCCATCAACCCCTAAAATGCAGAAGAAAACTGCTCCAAAAACCTCACATCATTTTCAAAGTACAGACGGAGGTCCTTTACTTCATATTTTAACATAGTAACCCGCTCCACGCCCATACCGAATGCAAATCCGGTAAACTTGTTGCTGTTAATTTTTGAAAATTCGAGTACGCTAGGATCCACCATACCGCAGCCAAGAATTTCCAGCCAACCCGAATATTTACATACGTTACAACCTTTCCCTCCGCATATTTTGCAACGAATATCCATCTCAGCCGAAGGCTCTGTGAATGGAAAAAAGGAGGGACGGAAACGGATTTTGGTCTCACTGCCAAACATCTCTTTGGCAAAATACATCAGCGTTTGTTTCAGGTCTGCAAAAGAGACATTTTTATCAATGTATAAACCTTCTACCTGATGGAAAATACAGTGCGCCCTGGCTGAAATTGCCTCGTTTCTGAACACCCTTCCGGGAGAGATGGTTCTTATGGGGGGCTGACTGTTCTCCATCACGCGGACCTGCACTGAGGATGTGTGTGTTCGCAACAATACATCTGGGTCCTTACGGATAAAGAAGGTGTCCTGCATATCCCTGGCTGGGTGTTCAGGGGGAAAATTTAATGCAGAAAATACATGCCAGTCGTCCTCTATCTCTGGACCCTCTGAAATGGTATAGCCCAGGCGAGTGAATATATCTATGATTTGATTACGTACAATGGAAATGGGATGTCTGGATCCCAATGGCATGGAAATTCCGGGAACGGTCATGTCCGGAATTAAAGTACCCCCGGAATTGTCATCTAATTCCAGTTTCAGCTTTTCAATCTTTTCAGTTACATATTGCTTCAGTTCATTGATTTGTTGACCAACTTCACGCTTTAATTCAACCGGTACATTTTTAAAATCTGAAAACAAACCATTTAAATGACCTTTCTTCCCAAGATAAGTTATCCTGAATGTTTCGACAGATTCAAGACCGGTTGCTTCAAATTTTTCAGCCTCTTCCTGAAGCTTCTTAATTCTGTTTAACATATTCTTTTTTTAGAACTGTAAAAATAGTAAAAATCAACGATACCTTTTAGTGTCACAAAGAAATCTCATAATATGTTATCGTGCTTAATAAGAAAGCATTAAGAGCGAGGGTTACAATGGTTAATTTAAAGTTTGCATAACGTAGCCATGGACTTTTTCCTCCAAGCACTATTTAAGTTTAAATGTATAGACAATATCTGTGGTAGGCCTGTCATAATTATCGGTAGAGACACCAGCAATATTATCCACAACCTCCAATCCTTTAACTACTTCACCAAAAACGGTATAAGCTCCATCCAAATGCGGAGTTCCGCCAATGGTTGTGTAAGCTTTAATCTGTTCCGGCGTAAATGGCTGATGATGTCCTGATGATTGCATATTCAGTAACTGTTCATTATTAAGGACTTGCCCCTGAACAATATAGAATTGGGAACCGGATGATTCTCTTTCCGGATTGGTAGAATCACCTTGACGGGCAGCCGCCAACGCACCCTTTTTGTGGTAGTGATGGTCCAGAATTTCTGCCGGTACCCTGTACCCAGGGCCTCCTGTACCCAGGCGTTGTCCTTTTGGTGCATTTATCGAATGAGGATCGCCCCCCTGGATCATAAAATTACTGATTACCCTGTGAAATAATTGTCCGTCATAAAATCCATCCTCAATCAACCTGATCATATTTTCAGTGTGCAGGGGAGTATCATCATACAAAAGCAGTTCGATATCACCCATACTGGTTTTAATCTCGATTAACTGTCCCTTTATCTTTTCGGTTTGCTGGGCCGTGGCAGTTAAAACCACAAGCATCAGAAATGCCGGGATGAATATTTTACGCTTCATAATTATTAAATTTGTATATATTTCAGCTTAACACCTTCTATAAGGAATAGTTTTCGGACGAAATTAATAAATTATGATCATAGCACTGGCAGGTTATACCGGATTTATAGGATCACATATTAAAGATTATTTTTCAGAGGAGGAGTTTATTCTGCTGGAACGTGAAGACCTGGCCGGACAGACAGACAAGCTGGCCGACAAAATAAAGGGAGCTGATGTTGTTATAAACAGTGTAGGTTACCCGGTTTCAAAAAGGTGGAACAGAAAGAACAGGAACCTTATGCACCAAAGCAGGATCGATGTTACGCAAAAGCTGGTGCAGGCTATAAATATACTAAAGAATAAGCCGGATTATTATGTGCATATGTCAGCCATCGGGATTTATGCTTATGACAAAGAGCATTCCGAAATTGTATATACTTATGGAGATGATTTTCTGGCCGGTGTTGTAAGAGAATGGGAGGACACTGTGGATGATCTGCATCCTATAACAAGGGTTATTAAAG
This sequence comes from Bacteroidales bacterium, assembly GCA_040880545.1. Taxonomy (GTDB): domain Bacteria; phylum Bacteroidota; class Bacteroidia; order Bacteroidales; genus M55B112. The sequence continues at coordinate 23,631 of JBBDIE010000186.1, forward strand.
TCAGAAGCGGAATGGTATTGGGGAGAAACGGAGGTGTATTTGTGCGACTTAAAAGAATTTTTAAGCTTGGATTAGGTGGGGTGATTGGTTCCGGTAAACAGGTTTACTCTTTCATACATATGGAAGATTTGCTGGCAGCCCTTAAATTTCTGATGGATAAAAATGAAGAAGGAGTATTCAATTTTACAGCTCCCAATCCTGTTACAAACAAACAGTTCACAAAAGCATTGGCTGCATCATTAAATAGACCTGCAATATTTCGGGTACCTGCAATATTACTGAGGTTATGGATGGGAAAAGGGGCTGTGATCGCCACAAGGGGACAAACTGTATACCCTAAAAAGCTGCTTGATGCAGGATATAAGTTTACCTTTGCCACAATTGATAAAGCCCTAGTTAATCTTGTGAACAGATCGTGAATCCAATTAAACAACTTTTCGGTCAGACAGCAGTATATGGGATGGGAATTGTACTGCCAAGATTATTGAATTACCTGTTACTTACTCCTTTTTATACAAGAATTTTCGATACAGGTGAGTACGGTATTGTGACAGAGCTCTATGCTTATGTGGTCTTTTTACTGGTGGTTCTTACCTATGGCATGGAAACCGGTTTTTTTAGGTTTGCCAGTAGTAAAGAGAACAGAAATACGGTATATACCAGTATTTTGGTTACGGTATTATTTACCACGATCCTGTTTATTATGCTGGTTTTTACATTTATCAAACCAATTGCACTTGGTTTAGGATATGCCGGGGAACCACAGTATATTAAATGGCTGACTCTTATTGTGGGAATGGATGCATTCACTGCAATTCCGTTTGCCAGGATCAGGCTTTTTAACAAACCAGGAAAATATGCGATTATCAGAATTGCTGAGGTGCTGGTGAATATAGGACTGAACTGGTTTTTTTTATTTTTCTGTGCAAGAAATCAGGAGTCTTCATGGGTCATGAAAGTATATAATCCGGAAATAGGTGTGGGATACGTGCTTATCTCAAATCTGGCAGCATCTGTATTGAAGCTGATACTGCTGCTACCTGAAATATTTGCTGCACTGAAGGGTTACATAGACACTAAACTTCTGAAAAATATTTTACGATATTCTTACCCATTGTTAATAGCAGGGCTTGCTGGAACAATAAACGAAGCACTGGACAGGGTTTTATTGAAACATCTGATAGATGTTGCAGATAATCCTATGTCTCAGTTAGGAATATATGGGGCAAACTACAAAATAGCTGTACTTATGACCCTTTATGTGCAAATGTTTAAGTATGCAGCAGAGCCTTTTTTCTTTTCAAAATCAGATCAAAAAGATGCCAGGCAATTGTATGCAGATGTGTTGATATTTTTCATCCTACCCGGTTTGTTGATTTTCCTGGGAGTAATGTTGTATATTGATTATTTCAAATTGTTTATTGGCGTTGACTTTAGGGAGGGTATCGGGATTGTACCGGTGATTTTGATGGCAAACCTGGTTATGGGAATTTTTTTCAACCTCTCGATATGGTATAAATTAACCAACAAAACATGGATCGGAGCGGCACTTGTTACCATCGGTGCTATCATAACAGTGGTGGTAAATGTAATTTTTATTCCCCGGTACGGATATTATGCCTCGGCATGGGGGCATCTGATCTGTTATACTGTGATGGTAGCACTTTCGTTTATGCTTTCAAGAAAACATTACCGGATTCCATATAATTTTCGAAGGATATTGTTTTATATTGCCATTGTTATAGTACTCTTTTTTGTAGATTTTTGGTTGACCAGTATTGGATTTATTCATGCATGGGCTGTGAAGATCGTACTTATGGTTTTATCATTTACAATTTTTTATTTTGGTGAAAGAGACAGATTTTTTAAGTATCGGAACGTTATAATACAGGATAGGGATCATTAAGTTGACAGAAATTTTAAATATTTAAAATACACAATTATTAAAATTTAGTCACTTTGTGAATAATGCGAATATTTCCTGATAGTTGTGTAAGTAATAAAACGCATAATTTGTTGTTTTGGTTGATAAGAAAGTGTTAAGAGAATGACAGGCAATGACTGTTTTTCAAGTCAGGCTAAACGCAGCAATTGACTTTTTCTTGCAAGCGTTGGTTAGAAATATAAATTTTGATTATAATGAGCATTAAGGTTAAGATCGTAAATAAATCTGATAATAAACTGCCTTTTTATTCAACTACGTATTCAGCAGGGATGGATTTGAGGGCAAACATTCAAAAGGATATAGTGTTACATCCAATGGAACGGATTTTGGTTCCAACTGGTTTATATATAGAACTTCCTGAGGGGTTAGAAGCGCAAATCAGACCCCGTAGCGGATTGGCCCTGATGCAAGGTATAACTGTGCTTAATTCGCCCGGAACTATCGATGCTGATTACAGGGGAGAAGTTGGTGTAATTCTTGTTAATTTATCTTCGGAAACGTATGCAATTAAACCTGGTGAAAGGATATGTCAGATGATTGTAAACAAATTCGAAAAGGTGGAATGGATCGAAGTGGATAAATTGATGGATTCGGAAAGAGGTGCCGGAGGTTTTGGACATACGGGTATTAAATAGTTTTTACAACGATAAGAAGAATGAGTAAATTTAGTGTAATTACTGTGTTATTGCTTTTTAGTGGTATTTCACTTTACGGACAAAGTGGTAATAGCGACTATCAATATGCATTGATTGAAGCAGTAAAGCAGAAGAACCTGGGTAATCTTCCTGGTGCCATAGAACTTTATAAGATGGTAATTAAAGAGGAGGAAACTGTAGCTGTGGCTCATTATGAATTAGGAACATTATATGCGGTTATTGGGAAAACGGAAGAGGCTCTCCAACACCTGGAAAGAGCTTTTAATTTGGATCGTGAAAATTTTTGGTATTTCGAAAGTTATATCGATGTGCTGATGTTGCATAAGGATTTTAGAAAGGCAATTAAACTATTAAAAGATAAGGTAGAGAAGGAAACGGATGATGTCAATTATCTCTATAAACTTGCAAACGTTTATTTTCTTAAAGACAATTCACGCAAGGCCATAAAAACACTGGAAAGAATTGAAAAGAAGCATGGATTGGCAGATAAAATTACGCTACTGAAAGCAAACATTTATGAAAGCGAAGGGAAGTTTTCAAAGGCTGTGCAAGAGATTTTTAAGATTATTGATTTATTTCCGGAATCAATTGAATTCAAAGTAATTGCAGCTGAACTTGCAATGAAAAGCAAAGATGAGGAGTTGGCTATTGAATTTTATAAGGAGGTATTAGTATTGGATAGTCTGAATATTTATGCTTTAACTAATCTAACAGATTATCACAGGGAAAAAGAGGAGTACAGTGAGAGTTTTTATTATTTGAATAAATCTTTTCAGAGCAGTGAGATTTCCTATGATAAAAAAATGGCAATACTAAGTTATTATCTCTCGGATGAATTTTATTTTAAGAATTTTAACCCAGAGTTGGAAATGATGATTCGAACAATGCTTGAGAAATATGAAGGCAATAGGGAGATTCATTTGTTTGGAGGAGATTTTTTTATTCAGAAGCGGTCATATGGCGAAGCGTTGAATTCAATTTTACCTATATTAAAGGAGGGGGAGTCAAAGTATGAATTATGGAGACAGGGAATATTGCTGGCTGATGCCACAGACAGAAAAGAAGAGATGCTTTTGCTTGCCACAAAGGCCAGCAAAATTTTCAAAGATAGTACTGAAATTATTTTTTATAAAGGGATGGCAGAATTTGAGCTGGAACGATATGATAAACTGATCGACACTTTTGATGAGTTGGGAATGAGAAATACAGGCAATGGAAATTTTAATATGCAGGCAAGAGTATTGCTGGCAGAGTCATATTATAAACTAGAGAATTACAAGGTATCTGATAGCCTGTTCAGGGCAATTATTGATGAGGAGCCTGCAAATTATATAGTAATGAATAATTTTAGTTATTATCTGTCATTACGAAATGAGTCTCTTGAGGAAGCAAAAGTCCTGAGTAATATTACAATAAGGGACAATCCTGAAAACGGTACGTTTCTGGATACCTATGCGTGGATTCTTTTTAAGTTAGAGAATTATGAAGAGGCAGAGAAATATATAATGAAGGCACTTAATCATGGTGGAGAAAATGATCCTGATGTAAATGAACATGCGGCTGAAATTCACAGGGCCATTGGCAGTTTACAACTTGCAATAGCCTTTTACCGGAAGGCTATTATTCTTGGAGGCGACAAAGAGAAATTAATGAGTAAAATTGAAGAAATAGATGATAAGGCGGAGTTTTAGTAGGTTATTTTTTTTTAGCTGGATGATGTTCCTTGTATCCTGTGCACCACGTGGTTGGATTGATAAGGGACAGGCGACTGATACTTCATTTATGGATGGAAAGGGGATAAAGGAGTATTGCACGGACCTGAAACCGTACAAGTCCTTGTATATCAGTAAAATAAGCTCTAATATTCAGGTTGAAGGTGAAAGTTATAATGCGCGAGTTACGCTTTATTATCTTCCGGACACCATTTTTTTTATTAGTGTAGTACATGCAGGATTTGAGATTGTTAGAGTTGGAATTACAGAGGACAGTACAGTTTATATTAACAGACTTGAAAAAATTGCGTTTATTTATAAGAACAGTGATGCTGGTTTTGCTGCTCCTTTGATTTTTAAGGATTTGGAGTTTCTTGTGAATAAAAGTAAAATTTGTGATTATGAAAAGGTAGCTATAGTGGGAGATTCAATTTTTAGAATTGACAGGTCTGTGAGGAATATTTCAAGAGAGATTTCATTTGGATCGAAAGATTTTGTTTTAAAGGAATTTGAGTTTTTTCAAAAAAAGACCGGTGAATATGTGGTTGGTGAGTTTACAGATAAATCTAAATTTGTAATATATTCAAACTATATTGTGGATGACCTGAAGATAGAGGCTGCAGGTGGAAATCTTGAATATGACCGGAAATTGGATGTAAATTTATTTGTCAATCCTGATAAATACGATATTATCTACTTTTAATGATGCGCTTTTTGCTTATACTGCTGATAGTTGGCCTTGGATTTTCAGCCAGGAGTCAATCCAAAAATGAGCTTGAGGAGCGTAAACAATCCACCTTAAAGGAAATAGAGATTGCTAAAGCGTTACTTGATCAGACCAAAAGCAGGAAGGACAATACTGTTAAGAGGGTCGCTGTTCTTAATAGTGGGATCAGGGCCAGAGAAAGATTAATAGCTACGATACTTAGTGAGATTGATAAGATTGATGGAGACATTGACAAATTGGAGCAGGAGATAGCAAAGCTTGAGAAAGATATAGCGAAGGGTAAAGAGGAGTACTCCAGAATTATTTACAGTATATATGTAAATCATACGGAGGAGGAGAAGATGATGTACTTATTGGCAAGTGAAAGTATTAATCAATTTTACCAGCGGATCAAGTACATGAAGTATTTGAAAGATTACCGCGTTAAAAAGGTGAGTGAATTGGAAAGTCTTGTTTCTGTGAAGGAAAAGCTTACCAGTGAGATGCTTCAGGCGCGTAACAGCAAAGCTTTACTTCTTGAAGAAAAAGCTGCTGAGAACAGGGTACTCGTACGGGAGCGAAATGACAGAAGTGGAATGCTTAAGCAACTTACCCAGGATGAGCAAAGAATTCAGAAAGAGATTCAGGATAAGGAGAGAATAAGAAAAGAATTGGAAGATAAAATCAGAAGGATTATTGAAGAGGAGGCCAAGAGGCGTTCTGCAGGTTCACTGGTGATGTCACTGACACCAGAGCAACAACTTCTGGGAAATAGCTTTATGCAAAACAGGGGTAGATTGCCATGGCCTGTTGAGCGAGGGGTAGTTACAGCAAATTTTGGCGTTATAGATCATCCTGTACTTCCTGGAGTAAAAATCAGTAATAACGGTATTGATATCAGTACTGTTTCGGGTTCGAAGGCGCGGGCGGTATTTGACGGGGAAGTTACGAGTGTATTCGCCATATTGGGTGCGAATTATGCTGTTATTGTTATGCACGGTGAATATCTTAGTGTTTATCAGAATCTGGAAAATCTAAAAGTGAAGGCAGGAGATAAGGTAATAACCAAGCAAGAAATTGGTTCTATCCATTCTGATGAAGGTGAAGATATGGCTGTTTTACATCTGCAGATTTGGAAATCAAAAGAAATTCTTGATCCAAACAGATGGTTAAGTAATTAAAGTGTAACAAATTATTGTATTTTACGTATAAGTAAGGCCGATTTGAATACTTATGAGAAAAGATATTGAAATCTCTTCGGAATCTGAAAACCTGAGGATTATCGAAAAAGTCATTGACGATATGTCCATGGAGCTCAAATTGAGCGATGAGATATATGGTAATGTTTTGGTAGCAACAATGGAGGCTACGAATAATGCAATTGTTCATGGAAACAAGTTGGATCCCAGCAAGCAAGTTAAATTACACATTGAAAAAAGGGAAAAGGATCTTGTTATAATTGTGGTGGACCAGGGACCCGGATTCGATTTTGCATCTGTACCGGATCCAACGGCTCCGGGGAATATTGAGAAAATTAACGGTCGCGGTATATTTTTAATGAAGCGGCTGTCGGATGATATTATATTTTCAGATAAAGGGAGAATTGTTGAATTAAAGTTCAGGGTATAGTGCCTGTATATTTCCACGCTGAGGAGACTAATTTTGAATTGAAGGATCAGAAAACTTACGGGAATTGGATTAAAAAAATCGTAGGAGATCAACAAAAAACAATTCAAACGATCAATATTATATTTACTTCCAACGACCTTCTACTTAAAATCAACCGCGAATATTTAAAACACAATTACTTTACAGACGTTATAACATTTAACTATAACGATGAAGAGACTATTGCCGGTGATATATTTGTCAGCGTCGATCAGGTGAAGATAAATGGTGAAGAGCATAATGTTACTTTTTATAACGAACTTTGTCGGGTGATGATTCATGGAGTTTTACACCTGTTGGGTTTTAATGATGAAACAAAGAGTGAAGCAGAAGAGATACGAAAGATGGAGAATATGGCTATAGAAGTTTTGGAGGAAATGAAAGATGGATAGAGAATTTGATGTTATTGTAGTTGGAGGAGGGCATGCCGGATGTGAAGCGGCTGCAGCAGCGGCAAATCTTGGCAGTAAAACTCTGTTGATTACCATGGACATGACTAAATTTGCACAGATGTCATGTAATCCCGCCATGGGAGGTATTGCGAAGGGACAAATTGTTAGGGAAATTGATGCATTGGGGGGTTATTCGGGGTTGATTACGGACCGTTCAATGATCCAGTTCAGGTTATTGAACAGATCCAAGGGACCTGCCATGTGGAGTCCAAGAGCGCAGTGCGACCGGTCTGTTTTTACGCTGGAATGGAGAAAGGTATTGGAGGAGAACCCAAATTTGGAATTCTGGCAGGATAAAGTAACAAAACTCATCATTAACAACGGATGTGTAGAAGGGGTTGAAACCACCATGGGAATACCGTTTCGTGCTAAGGCGGTAATTCTTACAGCAGGAACTTTCATTAACGGTTTGATGCATATCGGGAATGTAAAAATGAAAGGCGGCAGAATCGGAGAGCCACCTTCATACGGAATAAGTGAGCAATTGAATGAGTTTGGTTTTGAGGTGGGAAGAATGAAAACAGGAACACCGGCACGAATTGACGGGAGGAGTATCGATTTTTCTAAAATGACAGAACAGCCGGGGGATTTTGAAGGAAGAAAATTCAGCTTTTTAGAGTACGATGCAAATTACAGTCAACACAAGAGCTGTTTTATAACTTATACAAATCCTGAAGTACACGAGGAACTTAAGCTTGGTTTTAAAGCAAGTCCGTTGTTTGACGGCTCCATCGATGGTGTGGGACCTCGGTATTGCCCGAGCATTGAGGATAAAATTGTTACCTTCTCAGAGAAGGAACAACATCAACTATTCCTGGAACCGGAAGGATTATCTACGGTAGAATATTATATTAACGGATTTTCATCATCGTTGCCATGGGAGGTCCAATACAGGGCGCTTAAAAAAGTTGCCGGGTTGGAGAATGTTAAGATATTCCGCCCCGGTTATGCCATTGAGTATGATTATTATCCACCCACCCAGTTAAACCATACCCTTGAAACAAAAAACGTGGCCAATCTTTACTTTGCCGGACAGATCAATGGCACGACCGGATACGAGGAAGCAGCTGCCCAGGGAATCATGGCTGGAATAAATGCACACCTGAATAAAACTACAGGCGACCAATTTGTGCTCGGGAGGGACCAGGCATATATCGGTGTGTTGATTGATGACCTGATCACCAAAGGTGTGGATGAGCCATACAGAATGTTCACTTCACGAGCTGAGTACAGGATATTATTACGACAGGATAATGCCGATGAGCGATTGACTCCATTAAGTTATGATATTGGACTGGCAGGACAGGATCGTATGGACCAGTTGATGCGGAAAAGAAAAGGTAAAAAACAGCTTATGGAAGTGCTTGTGAAAACCAGTGTGGATATGGAGGCGGTGAACCGCTTATTGATTGATGAGGGATCGGCACCACTTAAAGAGAAAACCAAATATATAAATGTGGCTAAGCGCCCTCAGGTGACCCTGGAAAAACTGCTCGGGATTGCAGGGCTGGAATATGGCAGTGAACAATATTCTGCCCATCTGAATAGCGAGATTATAGAGTCGGCCGAGATCGGCATTAAATATGAAGGTTATATATCCAGAGAGAAATTGATGGCAGATAAAATCAGCAGATTGGAAAAGATTAAACTGCCGGCAGCGTTGAATTATGAACGGTTTAAAAGTTTATCCACTGAGGCCAGGCAAAAGCTTGCTAAGCAAAAGCCCGAGACCATTGGGCAGGCATCCAGGATTTCAGGTGTTTCCCCAAGTGATATTAGCGTACTATTGGTGTATATGGGAAGGTGATGTTCCACGTGGAACCTTTCTAATGAATGTTCCACGTGGAACCATGGTTTATGGCATAGCATTGTTAAAGTGCTTCGTGGGAGTTCCTGGTATTAAATTAATATAGATGCTTATTCATTCAAATCTTATAGATATACATCAAAACAGGATATATCCTGCAGAGATTGTTATTTCAAAGGGTCGTATTAAGTCTGTGCGGGAGTCAGACAAATTGTGTGAAAACTTTATTCTGCCCGGCCTGATTGATGCCCATGTTCATATTGAAAGCTCAATGGTTAGACCTGTTGCTTTTTCAAAAATAGCAGTGAAGCACGGAACGGTCTCTGTGGTTTCGGATCCGCATGAAATTGCAAATGTATTGGGGGTGGAGGGAATTTCATTCATGGTAAAAGATGCAAAGCGAACTCCATTGAAAATTTTATTCGGGGCGCCCAGCTGTGTTCCTGCCACAACCTTCGAATCTTCCGGAGCTGAGATTACCTCGGAAATGATTGCTGAAATTTTAAACTGGCCCGAAATAGGGTATTTATCAGAAATGATGAATTACCCCGGTGTTATATTTCAGGACGAAGAGGTGATGAAGAAATTGCAATTGGCCAAAGAACGGGGCGTACCCATTGATGGGCATGCGCCCGGATTAACAGGGATCGCATTGAAACAATATGCAGAGGCAGGAATTTCAACCGACCATGAATGCTTTACGTATGAAGAGGCTTTGGAGAAAATATCTCACGGAATGAAAATATTGATCCGGGAGGGGAGTGGAGCCAAAAATTTTGAGGCGCTTATTCCTTTACTTAAATCACACCCGGAAATGATTATGTTTTGTTCGGACGATTTGCATCCGGATGATTTAATGAAAGGACACATAAACCTGTTGGTTAAAAGAGCGATTCAATCGGGATACAATCTTTTTGATTCAATTAGGGCCGCAGGCTTTAATACTGCCAGACATTATGGATTGGATGCAGGAATGTTAAAGGAAAATGATCCTGCGGATTTTATCATTATCGATTCTCTCGATAACTGGAATATTATTTCCACCTACATAAACGGGATTCCCGTGTTCGACAACGGAGAGGTTCATATACTTGATTCGGAAGGTGAAACTCCCAACAAATTCAACATTAACAAATTAAACGTAAAGGACATTTATGTGCCTGCTTTGGGAAATAAAATGCGGGTTATTCAAGCTATTGATGGAGAATTGATCACCAGGGCTGTAACGCAAAAAGTGCTGATAGAAAATGGTATGGCTGTGTGTGATATTGAACAGGACCTGCTAAAAATAGTGGTGGTTAACAGGTACGCGCAAGCTATACCGGCTATTGGATTTATTCAGGGATTTAAATTGAAAAAGGGGGCGTTGGCCACTAGTATCGGGCACGACAGCCACAATATAATTTGTGTGGGGACATCTGACAATGATATCCTTGAGGTAGTAAACTGGATTATCGAACACAAGGGGGGTATTGCCGCTTTTGACGGAAAACAGATACATGGGTTGCCGCTGGAAATTGCAGGGATCATGACCTCGGGTTCTGTGGAATTTGCAGCAAAAAAAT
>JBBDIE010000186.1:34241-63929 GCA_040880545.1 Bacteroidales bacterium
CTGGAAATTGCAGGGATCATGACCTCGGGTTCTGTGGAATTTGCAGCAAAAAAATATCTGGAACTTTCTGTTATTGCAAAAAAATTGGGATCAGAGATGAAAGCTCCATTTATGACACTTGCTTTTATGGCTTTACTGGTTATTCCGGATTTGAAAATGAGCGACAAAGGACTTTTTGACGGTAAAGAATTTGATTTTACACCCCTGTTTATTAATGAAGATGAAACCCTTATCCGATAATTTTGGCATTAGACGATGAAAAAAGATAAAGATGCTGTTGCATCGTTAATGGAATTGTCATTTTTAATATGATTTTAAATAAAAGAATAACAGAAATTTAATTTAATTTTTTACCAGTGAAAAAGGAACGGCTTGAAAATATTTCAAATATTCTAAAATCCCTTCCGGATGATCCTGGTGTTTACCAGTTTTTTGATAACACTGGAAAAATTCTTTACATAGGGAAAGCCAAAAATCTTAAAAAAAGAGTTTCTTCCTATTTCCAAAAAAAAGCTTTTGATAGTTTTAAGGTAAAGGTGCTTGTTGAAAAGATCGCAGACATTAAGCACATTGTTGTAAATTCTGAATCAGATGCTCTGTTGCTAGAAAATAATCTGATTAAGAAATTACGACCCAAATACAATATCCTCCTAAAGGATGATAAAACATTTCCATGGATATGTATAAAAAATGAACCTTTTCCAAGGGTATTTCTTACTAGAAATATTGTGCATGATGGTTCAAAATATTATGGGCCATATACCTCAGCATTTACAGTTCGAATGTTGCTTGATCTTATCCGGCAACTGTATCAACTCAGAAATTGCAAACTTAATTTAACCGATAAAAATATCCGGGCAGGAAAATTTAAAGTCTGCCTTGAATATCATATCGAAAATTGTCTTGGTCCATGCGAAGGTTTTCAAAACAAAAAATCCTACGATGACTCCATCAAACAGATCCACGAAATTTTAAAAGGGAATTTACATGGTGTAATATCGTTTCTGAAAAAGCAGATGAAAAAGCTGGCAGAAGAATATAAATTCGAAGAGGCAGAAAAATTAAAAGTGAAAGTAGAAACGCTTCAACGATTTCAGACCAAATCAACCATCGTTAAACCTACTATAAATAATGTAGACGTATACAGTATCGTAGACGAGGAAAACTACGCGATTGTAAACTACTTAAAAATCACGAAAGGAGCTGTAATACAGGCACATACGGTCGAAATTAAGAAGCGGCTGGATGAGTCATCCAGGGAAATCCTGACCTTTGCAATCACCGATATCAAGGAACGGGTAAGAAGTGATGCCAATGAACTGATTTTACCCATCGACCTTTCCCATGAAATGCCCTGGTATAAAATCACAGTACCACAAAGAGGAGACAAGAAAAAACTATTGGAGCTTTCGGAAAGAAATGCCAGGATGTATAAAATCGAAATGCTGAGAAGAAAATCAGAATCACCAAAAGTATATCCAGCCCAGCGTGTTCTTGAAACGCTGCAGAGTGATTTGCGGATGAAAGAATTGCCTGAGCATATTGAATGTTTCGACAACAGTAATTTACAAGGCGCAAATCCGGTTGCCGCCTGTGTTGTTTTTAAAAAAGCAAAACCTGCTAAAAATGAATATCGCCATTTCAACATAAAAACGGTAACCGGACCAAACGACTTTGCATCCATGGAGGAGGTCATTTACAGAAGATACAGCCGGTTACTTGAAGAAGATAAGCAACTACCACAACTGGTGATCGTAGATGGGGGAAAAGGTCAATTAAGTGCAGCCCTGAAAAGTTTGGACCGACTGGCGCTTAGAAATAAAATAGCAATCATCGGAATAGCTAAAAAACTGGAGGAGATCTATTTTCCCGGAGATCCTGTTCCGCTCTATATCGATAAGAATTCAGAATCGCTACGCCTTATTCAGAATTTGAGAAATGAGGCACACCGGTTCGGGATCGCGTTCCATAAATTGAAAAGATCCAAAGAGATGGTTTATTCAGAACTGAATTTAATTCCCGGAATTGGGGAGGGATCAATTCAAAAGCTTTTCAAAGAATTCAAAACTACGGAGACAATAAAAAATGTGCCCGAAGATGAACTGGCAGCACTGCTCGATAAAACAAAGGCGAAAAAAATAGTTGCGTACTTTTCAAAATCTGAATAGCAGATTTACTTGTTCCTCTCTACTGTAAAATTAACCAGGTCCAGTAGCGCCTGACGAGATTCCGAAGGTGGATAACTATTGAGTACAGCAAGCGCCTTGTCCTTATATTCATTCATCTTCTGCTCGGCAAACACCAGTCCGTTTTGTACTGTTACAAAATCAATAATTTGACCAATTTTCCGATTAGTCATGGTGCCGTTTCGAATCAGCTTCATGATGGAACGCCTGTCTGAACGATCACTCTGCTCCAGGGCATAAATCAAGGGAAGGGTAAACTTCTTTTCCTTCAGGTCATTTCCTGTTGGCTTACCAATGATCCCCCTGGGCTGGTAATCAAACAGGTCATCCTTGATCTGGAATGCCATGCCAATGTCGATACCCATTGCATAGAGTTGATCAACATCTTCCTGGGAAGCACCGGCAGATTTGGCACCACTTGCTGTACAGGATGCGATGAGCGTAGCTGTTTTCTTTTTTATTACATCATAATACGAATCCGTATCTATATTCAGTTTCCTGGACTTTTGAAGCTGCAACAACTCGCCCTCACTCATCTCCTTGACAGTATCGGAAACGATATCAAGCAATTCATGATCCTTCTTCGTGGCAGCTAGCAACAACCCCCGGGCCAGGAAATAGTCTCCCAGTAACACAGATAATTTTGATTTCCAGATAGCATTAATGGAAAAAAGACCGCGTCGTTCATAAGAGTCATCCACAACATCATCGTGTATCAGAGTGGCGGTATGCATCAACTCAATGAGCGAGGCCGCTGTATATGTCGACTCTGTTACCTTTCCAACCATTTTTGCTGTGAGAAAAACAAATAGGGGGCGCATCTGCTTTCCCTTTTTTCGCATGACGTAGGATGATAAAACATTTAACAGACGCACATCACTGTGAATAGCACTGCTGAAGCTTTTTTGAAAAGCCTTCATCTCCGCTTCAACCGGACGTCTGATATCTTTTAACTCTGGCATAAAATCAACTTTCAGCGGCAAATTTATAAATAAATCACCGTCTTAACGGCTTTATTAGTTATTAAATGCCGTAAATACCTGTTACTGCAATATTCAGAATTCCATTCAACGCACGAATAGGATCACCCGGTTAACCAGCGAAACCATTATGTTAGCACCCATGCTACGTATACTGAAAATAAACTATTCATGTGTATATCGGACATTATGGACAGACACTAAACAGAAACATCAACATCCATTACAATGAAAAAACATGTCCCACAACCAAAAAATTGAATATCTACAAACAATTAAATATTGGTATCTTTGTCTAAAGCACTACTATTCCTAACAAAGAATAAGAAAATGTCCAAGTATACTGAAATTACAGCTGAACGAATAGAACTGGCCGCCCATATGATGAAGGCGATTGCTCACCCGATGCGTCTTGCTATTTTGGGCCATCTATCAGAAGGAGAGGAACTTACAGTAACAGAGATACATGAATTACTAAAAATAGAGCAGTCTACCGCTTCACATCACCTGGGGATACTCAAAGATAAGGGAATACTTATTTCCCGGCGTGAAGGAAAGAATACACTATACGCGATCAAGAACAAAAACCTCCAGAATCTGGTTGAATGTATTAACACATGTACTTGTGTGGATTAAAGGAACAGTGAAATGAGTAAGGTTCGGGTAACCAAGGAATTTACTTTTGAGATGGCCCATGCTCTCTGGAATTATGATGGTGCGTGCAAAAACATCCACGGCCATAGTTACAAACTTTATGTAACGATTATCGGCCATCCGCATGCAGATGAGAATAATGTGAAATTTGGAATGGTGTTGGATTTCAAAGATCTCAAATCAATAGTCAAAAATCACGTGGTGGACATTCTGGACCATAGCCTTGTTGTATATAAAAATGCCGAAGGTGAAGCCCTGAATGTAGTCAGAGAAATGTATGAAAAGGTGTATCTGTTTGATTTTCAACCCACCTGCGAAAACCTTGTGATACACATTGCCAAAATCATTAATTCAGAGCTGCCATCGGGTATCGCGCTTCATTCATTAAAATTATATGAAACAGCCACTTCGTTCGCCGAGTGGTACGCCTCTGATAATCCATGAAATGAATGAAAAATTCAAAAAAACTTTTCCTGCTCGATAGTTATGCCCTGATTTTCAGGTCATACTTTGCCTTTATTAATAATCCAATGAAGAATTCGAAGGGGATGAACACCTCTACGGTATTCGGCTTTACGCTTACACTTGATGAACTGCTGCGAAAGGAGAATCCGTCTCATATTATCGCTGCCTTCGATGCTTCGGGACCCACCTTCAGACATGAGATGTATAAACCTTATAAAGCCACCCGTGATGCCACCCCGGAAGATATTAAAGAATCAGTGCCATGGGTGAAAGAACTGCTAAAAGGATTCAATATTCCGGTCCTTGAAAAATTAGGATTCGAGGCAGATGATATTATTGGTACCGTTGCGAAATTCGCCGAAAAAGAGGGTTACGAGGTCTATATGGTAACCCCCGACAAAGATTTCGCACAGCTGGTAAGCGAACGGATTTACATGTACAAACCAGGCCGATCCGGAAATCCGGCAGAGATACTGGGAATTCCTGAAATCAGGGCAAAATTCCAAATAAAAGATCCTGAACAAGTGATCGATATACTTGCCCTGTGGGGCGATTCATCCGATAATATTCCCGGAGCACCGGGTGTAGGTGAAAAAACAGCCATAAAATTAATCGAAAGTTATGGATCCGTTGAAGGGGTTTATGAAAATATCAATGAACTCAAGGGGAAACAAAAAGAAAACCTGGAAAAATCCCTGGAACAGGTAAAACTGTCGAAGGTCCTGGCCAAAATCATTACCGACGTACCCATCGAATTCAATCTGGAGCTGGCGGAAAGAGGGGACTTGGATATTAAACTCCTGGAACAGATCTTTGATGAACTTAATTTTAAGAATCTGAAAACCCGTATACTGGGGAATGAAAAATTAACAAGTAATTCTAAAACAGATGGGCAAGGATCCTTATTTGAAGTAGCAGGTGAAGTAATAGCTACGAGTGAATCATCTTTTAGCAATGTGGAATCGATAGATCATTCCTATACGCTTGTAAAGACAGAAAAGGAATTCGACAAGTTGATCGGGACGCTGATGGAACTGGATACATTTTGTTTTGATACAGAAACTACAGGGCTGGATATTATTGATTCACAAATTGTTGGAGTTTCATTTTCATGGAAATCTCACCAGGCAGTGTATGTGGATATGTCGGGTACCAACCAGCTGCAACCAAAGCACATGGAGAAGCTAAAACCAGTTTTCCAGCGGAAAGATGTACGAATCGTGGGGCAAAATCTAAAATACGATTTACATATCATAAAAAATTATGGCATTGAGTCTAAGGGACGGTTATTTGATACAATGGTTGCACATTACCTTGTGGCTCCCGACAAGAAACACGGCCTGGATGCCATTGCTGAAGATTACCTGAATTATGCAAAAATAAAAACAGAGGAACTGATCGGGAAAAAGGGAGGGAAACAGCAAAACTTTCGCGATCTGGACCCGGAAATTGTGAGCAGGTATGCCTGTGAAGATGCCGACATCACCTGGCAGCTATATGAAAAACTTGCGGAAGAGTTGAAGGAGAAAAATATGGTACCGCTGGCAGAAAATATTGAAATGCCACTGGTTCGGACACTCATGGAGATGGAGCATAGCGGGGTGTCGCTCGACAGTAAGGCATTGGAAGAGTTCGCAAACAGACTCCGGGAGGAGATCATTGAAATTGAACAGAAGATTTTTAAACTCGCCGGACAGGAATTTAATATTAGTTCACCAAAACAACTTGGTGAAATATTGTTCGACAGGCTGAAGATCATCCCTGATGCGAAAAAAACAAAGACAAAACAATACAGTACAGGAGAAGAAGTGTTGGTTAACCTGTTGGACAAACATGAGATAGTTCAGGAAGTATTGAATTACAGATCCTCCCGGAAGCTTTTAAATACGTACGTGGAGTCGCTGCCAAAGCTAATCCATTCAAAGACGAACAGAATTCATACTTCATTTAACCAGACACTGGTGGCCACTGGCCGGCTCTCTTCCAACAATCCCAATTTGCAGAATATCCCGATCAGGGAAGAGCGTGGCAGGGAAGTCAGGCGGGCATTTACCAGTTCGGGGAAGGATTATCGGTTTCTTTCGGCGGACTATTCCCAGATTGAATTACGACTGATGGCGCATCTGAGTAAAGATGAGCAAATGATAAAAGCTTTCCTGAATAAAGAAGACATCCATACCACCACGGCAGCAAAGGTGTATGGTGTAGATTTAGTAGAAGTTACCCGGGAGATGAGGTCAAAGGCAAAAACAGCCAATTTTGGAATAATTTATGGGATCTCTGCTTTTGGACTTTCCCAGAGAATGAGGATTCCCCGCAATGAGGCCAGGGAACTGATCGACGGGTACTTTAAATCCTATCCGGCAGTCAAAGAATATATGGACGCTTGTATTATTAAAGCTCGGGAAACCAGCTACGTGGAGACTATGTTCGGGCGTAAGAGGAACCTGCCCGATATTAATTCACGAAATTCAATGATCAGGGGCAATGCTGAACGAAACGCAATCAACACTCCCATCCAGGGAACAGCTGCAGATATCATCAAGATAGCCATGGTGAAAATTTACAATCGATTCCGGGAAGAGGGACTGGCAGCAGAAATGATCATCCAGGTACATGATGAACTGAACTTCAATGTACCAGTTGGTGAATTGAACACGGTAAAGAAGATCGTTAAAAATTCCATGGAAAAAGCTGTGGAACTATCGGTTCCGCTGGAGATCGAGATGAATGATGGAAACAACTGGCTTGAAGCACATTAATGTGCGGTTTCTGATGCCGGATGTTTAGCCAGCGCACCTTCTTTACCATCCAGGATATGCTGTACATGAACCGGATTGGAGATAATTGACAGCGCTTTTTCCAGTTGTACATCTTCCTGTATTTGCTTCTCAATTCTGCCCCGGTGGTAGTAATACCGCCCAACGATCTCTTCCTCAAGTATTTGCTGAATTTCGGGCCGGAAAGTTTCCAGGTCCTGCATATTGTCATGGGAGAGTTTCTCCTCCAGTACACGGAACGCCTCCTCGGACAAGGCGTAATATTTTTCCTTTTTTGCAGTGGAAACCAGCTCTTCAAAAACCTTTTCACTGGCAGTCTCATATTCAAACTCCATTTCATTCACATACTCCTTGAAAGCTTCATACTCCTTGTCGGTTAAGGTATATGATTTAGCCGGGTCAATGGCGGGTTTCATATTTCGGTAACGGGTGGCATAATCGAAATAAATATCTCCTGTATAAAGAGAGACTGCGATCCTGCTCATATTTTCCGGTATAACTTCAATATCCGGCTCAACACCTCCTCCATCGAATACTGGCCTCCCGTTTTTTGTACTATACTCCGTAATCAGGGAATCAGGGATGGAACCAACGCTGCCGTCTTCGTTCCTGTGTGTGTAATCCAGGGCCTGGATACATCTCCCTGAAGGAATGTAATATTTTGCAGTTGTCACTTTTAATTGGGCGTTGTATTTCAACGGACGGGTGGTCTGTACCAATCCTTTGCCGAATGTTCGCTGGCCCACCACTACGGCCCGATCCAGGTCCTGCATGGCTCCTGCAACAATTTCAGATGCGGATGCAGACGACTGGTTTACCAGGACGACGATTGGAATATCAGTATCCAGTGCCTGACTGGTGGTTTTATGTTCACTCTCCCATTTCTTAACCTTGCCTTTTGTACTTACAATAAGCTCCCCCTTTTCAATAAAAAGATTGCAAACTCTTACCGCCTCAATCATTAAGCCTCCGGGATTACTTCGTAAATCGAGTACCAGGTTGTCGAAACTTGCATTCTCTTTGAGTTTCAAAAAAGCCGACTTTACATCAGATGAAGCGTTGGTGGTAAAGTTGCTCAATCGTATGTAGCCGGTATTTTCATTAACCATTCCATAATAGGGGACATTGTTCAAAACAATTTTTTCTCTGACCAGGTCAATTTCATGGATCTCATCCGAAACCGGTCTTTTTATCTTGATCTTCAGATCAGTTCCCGGTTCACCTTTCAACAGGGAACTGATTTCGGATATATCCAATCCTTTTGCTTTTCTTCCGGCTACTTCAAGTAGGATATCTCCGGCACGCAAGCCGGATTTTGCCGCAGGAAAGTTTTCATAAGGATCTGCGATTATGGTATGATCATCGTGCCGGCGGATTAAACTACCAATACCTCCATATTCACCGGTTGTCTGGAAATTGAAATTATCCATTTCCTTTTCCGGGATATAGGTAGTGTAAGGATCAAGCGATTTCAACATGGAGTTAATACTGGTAGTGACCAGCTTTTCGGGGGATGTCTCATCCACATAAAACATATTCAGCTCCCTGAAAAGGGTACAATAAATATCCAGGTTCTTAACAATCTCCAGGTCTTTATTTTGAATAGTTGTAAATCCAACCCCCAGGAACAGGACCAGTATTCCCGCAATAATTATCTTTTTCTTCATAATAACCTCTATTTAGTGTTTGTCCATCCTGTCCGATATACTCATGAATAGTTTAATTTCAGTTGTATTCGCGAGCTCGTTGCACTCGGTTCTGCGTTCCCCCATATAAGCACGGGGCAGGCATTAATCCAGAACATTTTGATCCAGCCAATCTACTATAATGACAAATTCAATTTAAATTCTTTTAACTGCACCGAAGAATAACAACAAAAAAGGGACCATAGTTTATTCCAGTTTTAATATTCCCCAAATATCAAGGACCGGAATCCGTACAGTCATCTGGTCTTTTTCCATTGAAAAATGGGGGTGAACGATTGTCCCGCCCGGTGAATAATAGGAAACCCTTGGTTTTTTAATATTTCCAATAATACTGTTATTAATTGATACCTCAAAATTCTCCTTTTTGTTCATTTGATCTGTTTCCTCCTGGTAATCCTGGTTAAGCAGGTGTATCACGATCTCATCGGTTTGTCCAATTCTATGCTTTACCCTGGGCAGGGTCCATATTTTTTGGGCACCCCGGATTTGCAGCGGTGAAGTTATCAATTTGACCGGATCGGTTTCCTCCGAAACCCGAATCAATTTTTCATTTTCTGTAAACGGCTTAATCAGTATTTTAAGTTCATCCGTAAGGGTAGTTTTTTTCGGAAGAATAAGGTAATCGTACGGTAAAAGTTCTTTTACTGTAAGGTCGGCCTTCAGCCAGACATCTCCACGAACCACCAGCCCTGTCGGAATGTTTGCATAATGCAGCGTTCGACAAATATCCCGGGCTCCCTTATCCCTCAACCGGAAGTCTTCATTGTCGTATAAAACGGCCACCTGCCGGAATGCTTCAAACCCGTCAAACAACTCCCGGTTTTCATGAATAAAGGAAAAGAAAGGTTCAAAAGTCTCAACTGGTATCTGGTACCAAAGGGTTCCTGTCTCTTCCGAAAACCCCCATTTATTGTAGGAATACATAAAGTAATTGCCAAAAGCATATGCTGTGGCGATCCACCTGGCAACCCTGACCGGATTCTCATTCTGAAGGATCTGTATCCAATCTTCACCTGTACCTGTGCTGAATACAGGCTTTCCCAGAGCATTCCCCAATAAATATACAAAGGGAGGAACCAGGTCCTCCATGTTGTAGTGTTGCACTTCGTTGGAAAAGTAATCTGCATAATGAGAGGTGGCAAGCTGCGAGGGGTCCAGGTTCCAGGAATTAACCCCAACCGGAATCTTTTTACCGGCTATGCTGTCGACCATATCACCAAGTTCACGGACTAATGTTGCTGCTGCTTCACGCTGAAAGGCTATAAATTCATTAAATAGAGGAACTGTACCGGCAAATCCACCACTGATATACCCGGACCTGGTGAAAAAACCCGCTTCGCGAACCATGGTTGCAAAATCGAAACTGTCCTGATCATCGATCCCCAGGGAATCGAGCTCAACATTACTGTACTGATTCTTCATCCATTGATTGAATCCCTGCATGCAGTATTCGCAGAAACAACCTCCCGAATGCAGGGCTGCTGCACAGGTCCCCATGTGATCATCCAGATGTAACATATTCGCTCCACCACGAATGCCGATGGCGGCTCGTTCCCTGATTAACGAGCGGTACAGGGGGTGATTGGTGCATCCCCACCAGGGACGGATACCGTTATACTCCGAATCAAGCCAGCCAGGAACGATGGGCTCTCCGGCAATGTCGTAACATACAGCAGACTGAAATTCCGGGTGCAGATGCATATAACGTTCGGTAGCTGTAAGCATCCACACGTTGCTGGCAATCAAATTGATTCCCATTTCCCTGTATGCCTGGATGTACGCTTTAAAGCGGCCCTGATCCATCCCGTATCCGATGGGATCATTGCCCCACGCAACAACGGTAGGATGCAATGGGCCAAAGAGCGAAAAATCCCGGGGCTCTCCCTCGGGCATCAATGAAATATCAGAATAATTGAAAACAGTATCAACTTCGTCTCCCTGTAACATGTTTGAGCAACCAGGGAGGATCAGGAATACAGGTAGAAGTAAATAAACATGAATTATATTCATAATCAGTGCGATAGAATAATTAATTCTTTTTAAAGAGCAAGGTTTTATTGCCACTTACATAAATATCTTTGCATTTATTCAGTGACAATACTACCGACTTTTTCAGCAAACCCTACATATCTGTTGCAATTATAGCTTCCCGAATCATTACAAATATATCCTAATTAATTCATAATCTGTCTAAAAAGAGGTTCCGATACCCTGGAGCATTAGAAGATCTGGCAAATATAATTGCGCGGTAATCCTTGTCAGTAGCCGGTTTCACTGATACAACAATGTTGTTGCAAGTCATCATCTATATTTATAACTCTCATTGACAGCATGTTGCCGGTTTTGTATTTTGATTGAAATTTCTATCTATCTTTGCCAAAATTAACCACCATGAGCCTGCAGAAAATGATATACACAGCTGCTCTAAACGGTCCGCTCAGTGACTCCGCTACGGTGGTAATCAATCAGAACGGCCCGCAGGAACCACTCATAGGGGAATCCATTATTCAGGCAGCAAATATGGCGGGAACACCCGGTTTTCTCATGCCTGCCCCTTCCCATACGTGGTACTTCTATTTCCTGGTTATGCTGATTGCCGGTTATGCCATTGCAAGAACCTATCTTGGCCATTTACTGAGCAGTACATTTACAGCCACCATAAGATTTAACAGCGCTGCCAGTATGTTTAATGATAACAGCCAGTTACAACGCCAACGCGATAATGCACTGTACGGATTTTATTTTTTGTCCATGGGGTTCTATTTCATGCTGATCACTGAAAAGCTGAACCTGACACCTTATGGGCTGACTGATGTACGTCTGTTTGCATTTTTTTCCGCATTGATCATCGTTCTGTACGTTGCCAGAATATTGGCTGTAAATATTATCGGATATATATTTTACCACCAGAATTTGTTCAGGGAATACCTGTATGTAGGCTATACCTACAATAAACTTATGGGTATTTTGTTCCTGCCATTGAACTTTATGTTGGTTTTTACGTCAGGTATCCTGTATGAAATCATGATTTATATCTCTCTGGTAGTTTTGGGATTTCTGATTGTCATGAAATTTATACGGGGAATGGTATTTTCAAGGAAAAGGCGAGTTTTAAGTTTCTATTTGTTTTTGTACCTTTGTGCCCTTGAAATAGTTCCAATCTTATTATTGTACAAGTGGTTTACAATCATCGTATAATGTAATAACGAACTGAAAGGAAGAAGAATTATGAGCAGAATTAAAAAAATTTTGGTCTCACAGCCCGAACCGGACAACAAAAAATCTCCCTATTTTGACCTAGCTGAAAAACATAATCTGAAAATTGACTTCAGACCGTTTATCCACGTGGAAGGGATAACAACCAAAGAATTCAGGCAATCCAAAGTGGACCTCTCAAATCACACTGCAGTGATCTTCACTAGCAAGACAGCCATAGATCACTACTTCAGGATAGCTGAAGAAATGCGCGTAACCATTCCTGATACAATGAAGTATTTTTGTATCTCTGAGTCAACAGCTTATTACCTGCAGAAATACATTGTTTACAGGAAAAGAAAGATTTTCTACGCAAATGGGAAGTTAGAAGACATGGCTGATGTCATGACAAAACATAAGGATGAAAATTTCCTTGTACCCCTTTCCGCAGCCCATAAAGAGGAAATCCCTGAGCTGCTGGATAAACGCAAGTTTAAATTCACCAAGTCCATTTTGTATAAAACAGAATGTAGTGACCTTACCGATCTTGCTGATGTGAATTATGATGTGCTGGTATTTTACAGCCCTTCCGGTATAAAGTCTTTGTTTCAGAATTTCCCCGATTTCAAGCAAAACAATACCAAAATTGCCTCTTTTGGCGATAAGACCGCAAAGGCTGTTGAAGAAGCAGGACTGAGACTTGACATCAAGGCTCCGGCACCCCAGGCACCATCAATGACCATGGCCTTGGAAAGTTTTATTGAACAACACAATAAAAACGGAAAAACATGAATAAACTTTACATAAACGAATAAGGGGGGAGAGATCCCCCTTTTTTTATGCCGGCAAACACCTTAAATAAAGCGGAAAAACTGAAGAGCAGGAAGGCCATTGAATCCCTGTTCAGATCAGGGAATACCTTTTCCTCACCTCCATTTCGGTTACTTTACAGAAAGGTGGAACCGACCGATGTTCCCGCCCGGATGACCGTGGCGGTGCCGAAAAAGCTGATCAAAAGGGCAGTCGACAGGAATCTGGTGAAACGAAGAACCAGGGAAGCATACCGCATGAATAAACACGCCCTTCACATATTACTTACAGAGAAAAAATTGTGTTTCGAGATACTTTTCCTTTATCAAGCGGCTGAAATATCAGATTTCAGAACCATTAATAAAGCCGTAAACATATTACTCATCAGGCTATTGCAAGCGTCAGAAAGAGATTAAACTTTCAGCACAACTTTTCCAGCTCCCCCACGAATTGGATCCTATCCGGATTGATTAAATAGTCTGTCAATAAAGTAGAGTGGTTGGATCATAATGTTGGTTTGCAAGGATTATTCCCTGCGGTCATGAGCTCAAAACTTTTAGTTTTTCGGTTGCGAAGTCGTGCAGATCGGAGTTATTGACGAATTTTGCAGGCATTAAATAAAGTATTGGTTATGTTTCAGACCTTTAATACCTTTAGTGACAAAATAAATCTGAACATAATGAAAAAATCCCTCTGTTTCACCGTTCTTTTCGTTCTTCTATTAGGTTTTGTTGCCGGCTGCAAACAAAAGACCGGTGGTCTTGAAATGACAACCCCCCATTTCAATCCGTTGATCTCAGCTTTTACAAGCGGGATCATTTCTACCGAATCTTCTGTGCAGGTGCGATTTTCAAAACCTTTTGCAGACTCAGTAGAAGCATACAGTGTGGTTCAGAGCGGGATCATGAGTTTCAAACCCGATGTGGAGGGAAATCTTTACTACCTGGATAATCAAACCATTGAATTCAGGCCGGAGAGCCGTTTCAACCAGGGTACAGCCTATGATGTTCAACTGAAATTAAATAAGCTATTTCCCAAATCTGATACAGACAAGTCCTTCAGTTTCAGGTTTCATACCATCGAACAGCACCTGGGACTTGAGCTTTCCGGTTTCAGGCCATATAACGATTACAAACCAACCCTGAATTATCTGACCGGAACAGTACAGACTGCCGACGTTGCGAATCCTGCAGCCATTGAAGCCATACTGGACGTTATCCAGGATAAGGTCAAACTTTCCGTAAGATGGGACCATGATCCGGACAGAAAACTGCATAATTTCACCATCGACAGTATTAAACGGGGTGAGGAAGATATGAATGTTGAAGTTCGGTACGACGGCACCTCCATCAGTTCAAAACAAAAAGGGGTACAGGATTTTGTAGTACCGGCCCTGGGTAATTTCAAGGTGATCAGTCACAAACTGATCCAATACCCGGAACAACACATTTTACTTCATTTTTCGGATCCTATCAGGAAAAACCAGGATCTGAACGGACTGGTAAGGCTGGACAATGGTACGGACATGCGTTTTATCATTGAAGGGAACAGCGTGAAAGCCTATCCCAATGTTCGCCAAAACGGTTCACTTAACCTCTTCGTGGAACCTGGTATCAGGAATACAGCCGGGAAAGGTCTCAAAAAAGGAGAGAGCATCAGCATTGTTTTTGAAGAGATCAAACCGTCTGTTGAACTACTGGGAAACGGAGTGATCATTCCTTCGGCAGATGAAGTGATTCTTCCTTTTAAAGCGGTAAACCTGAAGGCCGTGGACCTGAAAGTGATCCGTATCTACGAAGATAATATTGCTCAATTTTTACAGGTGAACCAACTCACTGGCAGCAATGAACTAAAGAGGGCCGGAAGGCTGATCATCCGGAAAACAATCGACCTGATTTCCGACAAGCCGATAAACTATGGTGAATGGAACACCTTTTCACTGAACCTTACTGAACTGGTTAAAACAGAACCGGGTGCTATCTACCGCGTGGAGCTGAATTTCAGGCAACGTCACTCTGTATTTTCCTGTACAGGCGAAACAGTAAGTGAGGACCGGCTTGAAACAGAAGAGAATTTCGATGAGATCGATGAGGAGGAGTTGTCATACTGGGATTCCTACGAAGGTTATTACAGCGACTGGGACTATTATTCGTACGATGGATATGCCTGGGCAGACAGGGAAAATCCTTGCAAGCCGGCCTATTACGGAAAGCGCCGTGCTGTTTCCAGGAATGTTCTGGCCAGTAACCTGGGATTGATTGCAAAATATGGTTCCGGGGACCAGATCAATGTAACAGTTACTGATTTGCTGAATGCCACCGGTGTTTCTGCCGCCAACGTCACTGTATATAATTTCCAGCAACAGGTTATTGCACAGGCAATAACGGGTTCTGAAGGAATGGTCTTGTTAGACCTGGATGTGAAACCGTTTCTGGTAGTGGCTGAAAAGGGTGGGCAAAAAGGATATCTCAGGATGGTTGATGGAGCTGCACTGTCGTATAGTATGTTTGATGTATCGGGTGCTGTTGTTCAAAAAGGATTAAAAGGATTTCTTTACGGAGAACGAGGAGTCTGGCGGCCAGGTGATTCACTGTTTATCAACCTGATCCTTGACGATCAGGCAAATCCACTTCCGGATGGACACCCTGTCAGTTTTGAACTTTCGGATCCGCAGGGAAAAGTTATTCAAAAGGTGGTGTCACCGGGGAATCAAACAGGCTTTTATGCATTTCACACAAAAACTTCTCCGGATGCAGCCACAGGCAGATATACAGTAAAGGCCCATGTAGGGGGTGTAAGGTTCACAAAATCACTCCAGGTTGAAACCATTAAACCCAACCGTCTGAAAATAGATCTTTCATTCGGAAGTGATACCCTCTATCCTGCAAAGGGGGACGTTTCAACCCACCTGTTTGGTAAGTGGCTTACAGGGGCAACAGCAAGGGGGCTGAAGGCGGAAATTGAGGTGATCTTCAGGCCTTCATCAACCTCCTTTAAAGGATATGAAAATTATACATTCACCAACCCGGCCAGGAAAGTTCCCCAATACGGTAAAATATTCTGGCAGGGAAATATCGACCAGGAGGGAACCGCAAAATTTTCAAAACGGCTGGACGTGGGTAGCGAGACCCCTGGCATGATCAATGCCATTTTCACCACCCGGCTGTTTGAAAAGTCGGGTGAATTCAGTATCGACCAGCAAACGATGCCCTGTTCACCATACAACACCTATGTGGGAATTAAAACCCCTCCGGGAGATAAGCGGAACATGCTGCTCACCGATACTGCCCATACGGTCTCCGTTGCCACCCTCTCTTCATCCGGGAAGCCGGTTACAAAGCTTGGACTGGATGTCAAAGTATATAAATTATCATGGCGGTGGTGGTGGGATGCGTCAAGCGAAAACCTGGCGTCTTATATGGGGAGTACCCATCAGTCTCCGGTTTATTCAACCAAGATCAGCACGAAAAACGGACAGGGATCTTTCAATTTCAGGGTCGACTATCCCGATTGGGGACGTTACCTGGTAATGGTTACCGATCAGGGCGGACACAGTGCTGCTAAAATTGTATACGTGGATTGGCCGGGCTGGGCAGGCCGTGCGAAAAAAGGAGATCCCGATGCAGCCTCAGTTTTAACATTCAATTCTGATAAATCTACCTATGAGGTGGGGGAAACAGCCTCCATTACCATTCCATCATCAGTAAAGGGAAATATCCTTGTGAGCCTGGAGAATGGTACGGGGGTGATACGACAGGAATGGATTAAAACAACCAGTTCGGAAACCGTATATAGACTAAAAACCACGGCTGAAATGGCTCCCAATATTTATGTGGCTGCTACGTTGATTCAACCCCATAAAAACACGGAGAATGACCTTCCCATCAGAATGTTTGGAGTCATTCCACTAAACGTGGAGGATCCGGGTACCAGGCTTTATCCGGTACTTGAAATGCCGGATGAACTGGCACCCAAAAGCAAGGTGAAAGTGAAGGTGTCGGAGAAATATAACAAAGAGATGACATACACCATAGCCATGGTGGATGAGGGGTTGCTGGACCTCACACGATTCAGGACTCCCGATCCGTGGTCACTGTTCTATGCCAAAGAAGCACTGGGTGTGAAAACCTGGGATATGTTCGATTACGTCCTGGGTGCTTTCGGAGGAAGGATCGATGGCATCTACAGTATCGGGGGAGGACTGGATGAGGAGTCTGGCGAAGGCGCCAAAGACGCAAACAGGTTTCCACCCATGGTGAAATTCATTGGACCTTTTACCCTCTCTGGAAAGAGTAATACGCATTCCATTACCATTCCTAATTATATAGGATCGGTACGAACCATGATCATTGCAGGAAATAAAGGGGCCTACGGGAACGCTGAAAAGACCACCCCGGTAAAACAACCACTGATGTTGCTGGCCACTTTACCCAGGGTTCTTGGGCCAGGAGAGGAGGTGGCTCTGCCGGTGAATGTATTTGTGATGGATGATCAGATCCGCAATGTTTCCCTTGAAATTACCACCAACGATATGCTGATCCCTTCCGAAAAGAAGAAAACAGTTACCTTCTCAGGAACTGGAGATGAAATAATCGATTTCATGTTGAAAACCCAGGAGAAAACCGGTGTGGGGATTGTAAACATTGTGGCAACTTCAGGCAGGCACAAAGCTGAATACCGGATCGAACTGAATGTCCGGTCCTCAAATCCCCCTGTAACCAATTTTATAACCGAAGGTGTAGGGGCAGGAGTTACCTGGTCTCAGGAGTTCGATTATGTGGGAATGGCCGGCACCAACGAACTGATGCTGGAGGTATCAAAAATACCGCCCATCGATTTTGGGCGCAGACTGAAATACCTGCTGAAGTACCCCCACGGATGTATTGAACAGACTACCTCAGCAGCATTTCCGCAATTGTACCTGGCCGACGTTGTTGAATTGGATGAGGCTGCGATACAACGCACCGAAACCAATGTGAAGGCGGCAATTAAACGATTCTCATCTTTCCAGCTATCCAGTGGTGGTTTTTCCTATTGGCCCGGATCTATTAAAGAATCCTCATGGGGTACCTCCTATGCGGGACACTTCCTGCTTGAGGCGAAGGTGAAAGGGTATGATGTACCCAATTCCATGATGCAGAACTGGCAAAGGTACCAGAAAAGAGAGGCCCGGAGATGGAGCATTGCAGGATCCATAAACACGTATGAAATAAAGCAGGAACAACTCTTACAAGCATACCGGCTCTTTACCCTGGCATTGTCGGGAAATCCGGAGACAGGTTCCATGAACAGGCTGAGGGAGAGAACGGACCTGGTTCCGGAAGCAAAATGGCGGCTGGCGGCAGCTTACGCTCTGGCCGGACAAAAAGAGTCGGCTACCAACCTGGTAACAAATGTATCAACCGAAGTAAGCGATTACTACGATTCCAGGTATTCTTTCGGAAGTAGTACACGCGACCAGGCAATGATCCTGGAAGCAATGATCCTGATGGGAATCAAAGAGAACGGGGTCCTGCTCCTTGAAAGTATTGCCAGTAAACTCTCTTCAGAAACGTGGATGAGCACACAAACCACGGCATACAGCCTAATGGCAGTGGCCAGGTTCACGGGAGGAAAAAATTCGGGTGACCGGATTGATTTTAATTATTCGTTTAATGGTGCAGCGGATAAAAAAGCTGAAACAGGCATGCCCCTGGCGCAACTTGAATTTGATCCGGGAGAGTCCCGGAACGGATCCTTCACGGTTAAGAATAATACGGAAGGACTGCTGTTCGTGAGAATAATCAATTCCGGAATACCTAAACCCGGGGAGGAGACAGCGATGGAAGATAACCTGAAAGTTCAGGTATACTATGAAGATATGGATGGCAACAGAATGTCACCCGAAGAGATCCGGCAGGGAACCGACTTTAAAGCGACTTACAGGGTTCATAATCCCGGAACTTTTGGTTTCTACGATAATGTGGCCCTAACGACGATCTTCCCATCCGGATGGGAAATTCACAATGAGCGGATGTTTAGCACAACCAATTCCAACCAGGCAGCGGCATACCAGGATATTCGCGACGACCGTGTGATGACTTATTTCAACCTGACAGGAAACAGCTCGAAAACCTTTACCATCCGGCTGAATGCAGCTTATAAGGGGCGTTATTACCTCCCTTCAGTAAAAGCGGAGGAGATGTATAAGAACAATGTTCAGGTAGTGATACCGGGGAGGTGGATTGAGGTTCAGGGACAAAATTAAGTAGATGGACAAAGGATGATCAGGTGGTGGAAGGAATACAGGGTCCTGCTGATAACGGTGGGTGTACTCGCACTGCTCTTCTGGATCTCACTGCCCCGTCAGTTGTTCAGCGACCCGTTGTCAACAGTAGTATACGACCGTAACGGAGATCTGCTGGGGGCACGCATTGCGCACGACGGGCAATGGCGCTTTCCGGGAGTTGATACAGTACCGGAAAAATATGCCGCGGCATTGATCCGGTTTGAGGACCGCTACTTTTATTACCATCCCGGTGTAAACCCGGCGAGTCTGGGAAGAGCACTGATTCAAAACATACAGGCCGGTGCCGTGAAAAGTGGGGGAAGTACCATCACCATGCAGGTAATGCGCATGTCACGTAAAAACAGGCCGCGAAACCTGCTGCAAAAACTGATAGAGACTTATCTGTCCTTAAGGTACGAACTTTCTTCTTCTAAAACAGATATACTCACGGACTATGCCAATAATGCGCCATTCGGGGGCAATGTGGTGGGAATTGAAGCGGCTTCCTGGCGATATTTCGGTACTGCCCCGGAAAACCTCACCTGGTCGGAGTCGGCACTGCTGGCTGTACTGCCGAATGCCCCTGCACTGATCCATCCCGGGAGAAACCGGGATCTGCTGAAGATGAAAAGGGACAACCTTTTGCAGCTACTGAAAGATAAAGGGATCATCGATGAAATAACCCTCCGGCTGGCAACTGGCGAGCCACTGCCAGGGAACCCGCTTCCCCTTCCCGATATCGCACCACACCTTACAGACCGGGTAATGATGGATAAGCGAACGGACCGGTACTATTCAACGATAGACCGGGCCATACAGGAAAGAGTGAACGAACGCACGGCCATTCGACAGGAGATCCTGGAGGGAAACCAGGTAAATAATATGGCGTGCCTGGTATTGGAGATAGAAAGCGGCGAGGTACTAGCCTATGTGGGGAACAGCGGTTCAACTTCCGACCTGCACCATGGTAAAAGCGTGGATGTGATCCGGGCTCCGAGGAGCTCGGGTAGTATTTTGAAGCCTTTCCTGTTTGCCGGAATGCTCGACAACGGAGATCTGATCCAGACGACCCTGGTGCCCGATGTACCCATTCGGTATAATGGTTATGCCCCAAAAAATTATGACAGGGAGTATGAAGGCGCGGTACCAGCCTATGAAGCCCTGAAGCGCTCTCTGAATATCCCCTCCGTCATCATGCTGAAAAATTACGGGGTCGATCCCTTTCTTGGATTGTTGCGAAACCTGGGGTTTACCACCTTTAAAAAATCACATGAACATTACGGACTAACCCTGATCCTCGGTGGGGCTGAGACAACCCTGTGGGAACTGGCCGGCACGTATGCCAGCATGGCCAGGTCGCTGAATCATTACACCCGGTCGGACGGTAACTATATTCATGCAGATTATCACATGCCGGTTCTGGAAAAAAATAAGAAAGACTCTCACGAGGGGCTCCAGGAAGAAGGCGTACTGTCCGCTTCCAGTATCTATCTTACTTTTAAATCATTACTCGAAGTAAACAGGCCTGAAGAATTGTCATTGTGGTATTTAATGTCATCTACAAGAAACATTGCCTGGAAAACAGGAACCAGTTACGGATTCAGAGACGCATGGGCGGTGGGGGTCACTCCGGAGTACCTGGTGGCCGTCTGGGCCGGGAATGCCGACGGGGAAGGGCGGCCCGGACTTTCGGGCATAACCGCTGCTGCTCCCCTGATGTTTGATGTGTTTAGCGGACTGCCTGAAACATCATGGTTTGAACCGCCCCTGGATGATCTGGCAGAAGCGGTAGTATGTAGTCAGAGCGGTTATATTGCCGGACCCGGTTGTGTTGACACCGATACGATTATGATCGTTCCCAAAGGACGAATAACCAGGGCATGTCCATTTCATCATACCATACACCTGGATGAAACAGGTAATTTCAGGGTAAACAGTAATTGTTATCCGGTGCGTAAGATGCAGAGCAGACCGTGGTTTATCCTGCCGCCGCTGATGGAGTGGTATTATAAACAGAGCGACCCACGATACCAAAGCATGCCGCCCATCATGGAAGGATGCCATGATGAATCGGTACAGGAGCTGGAGATCGTTTATCCGGAATGGAACAGTCACCTGGTAATTCCCAGGGAACTGGACGGATCAAAGGGAAAGGTTGTGATGGAAGTGGCTCATCGGCAGTCTGCAGCAATGGTATACTGGCACATCGATGATGCTTATGTGGGCTCAACAAACAGAGTGCACCAGCTGGCCCTGGATATTACTCCCGGCAGGCATACAATGACGGTGGTGGACGAAAAAGGAAATTCGGCATCGGTCAATTTTGAGGTTTTAAGGTAACATCATCCCTATTACAAACCGGATATTATCGCAGGATTATGCGCTCACCAATCAGATTGGATATCTCGTTCTTGGCACTTTCCACATCCCTCAGGTAGGCCATTAGTTCCATCACTTTATCAGTGTCCCCCTTTTTCTCCGTTGTTTCGATCTGTTTCCGAAGATCGTCCAGTGCCATATCAACCACCTTCAACTTATATAACAACAGAGCCTTGGGTACTTCAACCCCCAGGTTTTCGCCCGGTAATTCTATATACGACTCTTTTCTTTTCCAGACCTTGCTGAGTTCGTATTTTGAAGTAACAATATCCACTGCCAGGTCCTGCACTGCTTTATTATCATGAAATGTAAAAACCCGTTCGTCAATCTTCTTCCCCGATTCAATCATCGCTTTAACATCCTCGAATACCTGCTTGTATACCAGGTTGGTAAACTGTAGTTCATCGTTCTGAATTTCCCTCAAAATATACTGGGAAACAGTGATGTCCGAATTTTCCTCACCGGACAGACGAAGGGTCAGGTTCCCGAATTTCAACAGAAAATAGATGATTTCCCGTTCTTCAACCTCCGAAAATATATTCTGTACAAATGCTGGTACGGTTGGCTGCTCAGGAACAAACAACTGATCGGGACGCGGCCGCTCCCTCTTCCAGTCCTGTTCACGCCTCAGCTGGCGGATCTTGTTTACCTCCGTGTAAAGAACAGCCTCCTCCACATCCAGCAACAGGCTACACTCCTTGAGGTAAACCGATCTTTTGATACCATCGGGTATGATTGCCACAGAACGGACAATATCGGTGATCATATTGGCCCGCTTGATAGGATCGTTTTTTGTGTCGGCAATCAGTACTTCCGCTTTAAACGTTATGAAGTCCTGCTCCTGCTCATCGATATATGCAATAAATTCAGATGAACTGCGCCCCTGTGAAAAGGAGTCGGGATCTTCTCCTTCTGGAAACAACAACACTTTTACATTCAAGCCCTCCTCCAGGATCATGTCTATTCCGCGGAAAGATGCCCTTAATCCTGCCTCATCACCATCATACAGCACTGTTATGTTCTCCGTAAACCGCTTGATCAGCCTGATTTGCTCCGTGGTAAGGGCAGTCCCCGATGATGAGACCACATTTTCAATTCCCGACTGATGAAGTGCGATTACATCCGTGTACCCCTCCACAAGGAAACACCGTTTTTCGTTTACGATGCTCTTCTTGGCCTGGAAAAGTCCGTATAACACGCGACTTTTGTGATAAATATCGGACTCGGGCGAGTTGAGGTACTTGGCAACTTTTTTGTCCGCTTTCAGGGTGCGACCGCCAAATCCAACCACATTACCGGATATGCCATGAATGGGAAAGATGACACGGCCGGCAAACCTGTCGAATACATAATCCTCTTTTTCAATGGTTAAACCGGTTTTTACCAAAAACTCCTGCTTATAACCGGCTTTGATGGCGGCGGTTGTGAGCGCCTTTCGCTCCTCCGGGCTATACCCCAGGAAGAATTTATCGATTATATCATCCCTGAAACCCCGTTGCCTGAGATAACTGAGGCCTACAGATTTTCCCTCGGATGTATGCAACTGCTCTGAAAAAAATTTCTGTGCATACTGGGTTACCGCCAACAGGCTCTCCCGCTCATTTCGTTGCTGAATCTCCTCCGGGGTAAGCTCTGTCTCCTCAAACTCAATGTTATATTTCCGGGCCAGGTATTGAAGTGCCTCCGGGTAGGAGAGCTTTTCATGTTCCATGAGGAACCCTACCGCATTTCCTCCCTTTCCCGAACTGAAATCCTTAAATATACCCTTCGACGGAGAGACCATAAACGAAGGCGTCTTCTCATTGGAGAATGGACTCAATCCCTTGTAGTTGGAACCTGACTTCTTAAGCGTTACATAGTCAGAGATCACCTCCACAATGTCCACCGTATCGAAAATTTTGTTTACAGTTTCTTGGCTTATCATGTAACGTACAGAAAATCAGTTGTTTTAGTAGAATGTTCCAGTGATAAAATTAGTTAAAGTTTAAGAATTATCCTATTTTTATGGAAGGGTAAATTACCGCTGTTTCTATCCGCTGTTTAAAATGTAAAACGGGATAAACCAGTCGATAAAAGAATAAAATATGAAAAAAATTGTGGTCCTGTCAGGTTCTGGTATCAGTGCCGAAAGCGGATTAAAGACATTCCGTGATATGGGGGGGCTCTGGGAAGAGTATGACGTAACCGAAGTGGCCAGTCCCCTGGCATGGGAAAATGACAGAACACTTGTGCTGAAGTTTTATAATGAAAGAAGAAAAGCCATGCAGGAAGCTAAACCCAATGCGGCCCATATTGGACTGGCTGAATTGGAAAACGAATATAATGTACAGATAATCACCCAGAATGTGGATGACCTGCACGAAAGAGCCGGATCCACAAGGATTTTACACCTGCATGGAGAATTAAATAAATCCCGGTGTACCGTTCATAAGGAAGATATCTATGAAATTGATGGATGGGAGCTGAAAGAGGGGGAACTTTCAAAAAATGGTTACCAGCTGCGACCCCATATCGTATGGTTCGGTGAGATGGTTACTGCAATTGGAGAAGCCGTCCCCATGGTTAAAAGTGCAGATATCCTGCTGGTCATCGGAACCTCCCTGAATGTATACCCGGCAGCGGGACTCCTGGACCATACCCGGCAGGACACCCCGATCTTTGTGATTGACCCTGGCGAACCACAGGGCATCGGATGGAGAAGGGTCACTTTCATTAACAAAACAGCCACCGAAGGGATCAGGGATTTTATTGAGATGATACACAAGCGCTGAACAATAATTTCTATTTCCAAGTACATAAAATTTTGGAAAATCAGCTACCTTTACTTTAAATAAATACATACACACAATGATCCTGACAACAACAGAAACACTTCCACACAGGGAGATCGTTGAATCTCTGGGTATTGCAAGAGGCAGTACAGTAAGAGCACGTAATATCGGCAGGGATATTTTCGCCGGTTTAAAAAATATCGTGGGTGGTGAAATTGAAGAATACACCAAACTCCAGGCTGAATCACGCGAACAGGCTATGCAGAGAATGGTGGATGATGCAAAGAAATTAGGTGCCGATGCGGTGGTAAATGTGCGGCTGACAACTTCGGTGGTTACGCAAGGAGCTGCTGAGATCCTGGCTTATGGAACCGCGGTAAAACTGAAGTAAAATGGAAGGGGGAATTGTGGGCCTGATCCTGGGATTGGAAGGTGCTGCCTTAGTGGCAGTACTGATTATAATTATCATTCTGATATTCAGAAGGATAGAGAAAAAGAAAACAGAAAATTTTGAAAAACGTGACAATTAATACGGGGGATCTCCCTGTTGTTGGCTTGGCGTAAACAGGCACGGCGAATCCGGTTACTCCGTAACTACCGGATTCCCGTTCGCTATCCATTCATTATAACCGCTTTGGAACAGGTAGACTCGTTCATATTCCAGGAACCCGGCCGCTTCAAGGAAACCAGCGGATTTGTCCGACACTCCTTCCGAATCGTATACCACAATACGGGCGCTTCGGTCGGGAATATTTTCGGTAAGGAATTTCCCCTCATCTACCAGGGAGAATGTTCCGTTTTCCATTTTAATCAGGGAATCTGCAGGAATATTTATTGCACCGGGAATATGCCCTTCAAGAACCTCCAGACCCCGATACCACGGGTCCGGGTGAATATCCACCAGGGCAACCAGGGTATCCTCAAACGGAAATGAACCGGAATGCCATGATTTAAAACCGTTGTAGGTCATGTTGAGGTAATCTCCATGCGCCAGCCAGTCTGTGATTCCCCCTTCATAAAAATAGATTTTCGTATAGCCCAGGAATTGCAGGATCTGCGCTGCCAGGTAGGCCACGGTATCATGGGTGGAGGAATAGACGATACATGTCCGTTGTTCATCAAAACGCTCTTTTACAGCGCGCCCATTATTTATAAGCACTCCGGCAGTGTCCAGGATAAATTTCATCTCCAGGTTTTCTGCATACCTGATATAACCATCCCCATAGTCCTCCCGATCTCCGACATCAATGAAATTGATCCAGTATTCATCCCTGACCGACTCATCCAGATCAACCAGGAGGTCTCTCAATTCGGAGTAATAGATCTCCGACAGGAAATATACTTCCTCATCTGGTGTTCTGATACAACTGCTTACAAGGATCAGGAAAAGAAGTAGGCTATATTTTAGATGGATCATGGGTCTTTTTTTTACAAAAATAGACAGATTCTGATCAAATTGTTCTGTTATCAAAATGAATTTACTTTCGTGGAACCGGTATGTAAGGCTGAAGAATCCCATCTGTCTGCCGTGATTCTTGTAAATGATATGAAAATCCGCTATTTTGTACACCTAATCCCGAACCAATGAAGATTAAATATCTGCTTATAATTACTCTTGTCATGACATCTTTCCAACTCGCTTCCCAGGGTTTCCAGGGAGGAGTTTCTGCAGGACTGAACGCTGCCAGAATAGACGGGGATGGGCATGAATTGTATGGTAAACTGGGTTTGAATGCGGGCGTTTTTGTCGCCAGGGAAATTCTACCCGGACAACTCTTCTGGCAAATGGAACTAAAGTACACATCACGGGGAAAGTACAATCTGCAGCGTGATAACCTTGGCTTCATTATCGGTCTGGACCTGATTGATCTGCGGTATATAGAACTGCCGCTCTCCCTTCACTATATTATGAACGATAAAATCCAGGTTGAGCTTGGACTCTCACCTGACGTACTGATCAAGGAATATTATGAAGATGAAAATGGTGAAGTATCTTCGGAATATGCCAACGATCTTCGTCGTTTTGGTATTACAGCCTTTGCAGGGTTGAATTACTTTGTCCTGGAAAATTTTGCGGCGGGGATGCGTTTCAACTACTCTGCATTCCCGTTCTACAAATTCGATGCATATTCTGTCAGGTACCGTTATTCAGGTTGGTTTCATGATGTGCTTAGCCTGAATGCCAGGTATTACTTCACACGCTGAGTTATGCACAGGCAACTGTGGCCACAAATAATTTTACCCCTGGAATGGAGGAGAGGGCCAGGGCACACGCTTCCAGGGTTGATCCCGTGGTTACCACATCATCGATGAGCAGGAGGGTTGGTTCCGAGACCACCCCTTCATTTTCATGGAGATAAAACATTTCTGCCATGTTCTCCCACCTTTCAAACCGGTTTTTCCGGGTTTGAGAATCTGTATTGGATCTTCTGAACAAGAGGGTTGAATTCAACGACATACCGGTAACGTCCGAAACACCCTTTGCGATGATCTCAGATTGGTTGAAACCCCTTATTTTCTCCTTTTTCCTGTGCAGGGGAACGGGAATAATAAAATCGGCACGGCAGAATGGTGTTTCATGGAGGTCCGCTCCCAGCATTCTGCCCAAAAATGTACCGATATTTTTCTGCCCCTTGTATTTTAACAAGTGAAGAAGCGGCTGGTACCGGGAACCCTTTTCAAACCGGAACAGAGAAGTGGCGCCCTCCACCATGATACGTCCCCAGAATAGTTGTGCCACCGGGTTATCGGGATCCCTGGCATAATTGGTCCTGGGCATTTTTAATTCACAAGGCAAACAGATTACCTCCCCGGGAATATGCATCGGCATACCACAAACCGGGCAGTAGCGCGGGAAAAAGAATCCGGTAATATCATGTGTCCATTGTCTCATACCGGTTAATGTGATGAGGCATGGAAATATCGGCTCCGACCGCTAGTTATTTATCAACCTTTTTGTGGAAAGCAGTCCGCAGGCCGCGTAAATATCCTCGCCCCGGCTTGCCCGGATCGTGGTAACAATACCGTGGGAATTCAATTCATTCTTGAATTCCTGAATTCGCTGTTGTGTGGATGTATTCAGGGGAGTGTCAGGAATGGGGTGAAAGCGGATCAGGTTGATCCTGCAACGGATACCCTGCAGCAATTTGACCAGTGCTTTTACATGTTTTGAGGTATCGTTCAGATCGCGGAACATGATGTATTCGAAGGATACCCTGCGCTGTCTTCCAAAGTCCCACGACCGTATCTCCTGCAACACTTCGGTTAGTGGATATACCTGTTGGACAGGCATGAGCATTTTCCGCTCATTTTCCATGGGCGAATGCAGACTTACAGCAAGGTGGGCATTGC
This sequence comes from Bacteroidales bacterium, assembly GCA_040880545.1. GTDB lineage: Bacteria > Bacteroidota > Bacteroidia > Bacteroidales > M55B112. The sequence goes on from JBBDIE010000186.1 coordinate 61,787, forward strand.
TCTTCTCAAGGAAGGTTTTCATGGCAGGAATAATGCCGATGGTAGATACCGTAATCCGGCGCGGACTCATGGCAAACCCCCAGTCGGAGGTCAGAATCTCCAGACTTTTAAGTACTTCATCTAAATTGTCCAGCGGCTCCCCCATCCCCATATAGACGATATTGGTGATGCTGTTTCGCTCTTCAATACTATGCAGTTGGTTCAGGATCTCACCCGCCGTAAGGTTACCCTGAAACCCCTGCTTGCCGGTCATGCAAAACAAGCATCCCATTTTACACCCCACCTGCGTTGAAACACAAACCGTGTGCCTGTCCCTGTCGGGTATGTAGGCCGTTTCAACATACTTTCCCACCGAAGTGTTGAACAGATACTTTTTTGTTCCGTCTTTGGATACTTGTACATCCCGGAATGGCTCAAGGCCCACAATATACTTTTCCTTCAACAGGGTTCTGGTAGTTTTCGACAGATTGGTCATTTCATCAATGGAACTAATCTGTTTTTTATACAACCATTCGGAAATTTGCTTCCCCGTATATGCCGGAAGCTTCAGATCGGAAACAATCTGTTGTAATTCATCTGCTGTTTTTCCAAATAGTGATTCCATATCAGAAATAGATCTCTGAAATGATATTGTTGTAGGGAATGCCCCGTGCAATTAACAGGTCCCGGGTCTCAACAACCATCTCAGCCCTGCCGCAAAGATAATACTTGAAATCGGATGGCAATGAGGAAGCCTGTACCAGGTAATCCGTAACCCTTCCGCTGAACACATCTTCCGCCTCCTCCCCCGAACAACAGCGCAGATAATTTTCTCCCAATGATTCGTGAAACTCGTCGAAAAAGTAAAACCGTTCCAGATACCGTTCCCCATGGATCAGCACCTTGTTGTCAAATGTTCCTGAACGAAACATCGAATAAAACGGAGCAATACCGGTTCCACTGGCGATCCAGATGGCGGGGGCAGGATCAAACAGAAATTCACCCCGCGGTTCTGTGATCCATATTTTATCCCCTTCCGACAAATCACTTAACCTGGGCGTAAGATATCCATCCTCAATAACGTTATACAGGATTCTCACTTCCGTCTCCTCCTCACCGCTGCAAATACTGTAGAGCCTCCTTGCTCCCTCTTTTTCAATTCCGATACCAATCACCTGACCGGCCTTGAATTGAAAGTTCCTTGCGAATCCCATCAGAAAAACCCCTGGGGCAATCTCTTCTGAAAATGTAAGGGTTTGTTGGGATAATGTGTGTTGATGCATTTTTCTGTAATTACCGGACAGCACGGGTCTTTCCCCCGTCAACAAAAAAGGTTTCACCTGTTATATACGAAGCGGCATCGGAAAGTAAAAAGGTGGCCGCTTTACCAAATTCATCAGGATCACCATACCTGCCCAGGGGGATTTTGTCGAAATTGATACGCTGAACCTCTTCTACCGTCATGCGCCACTCCCTGGAATTGATCAGATCCAAGGCCTTCAGACGTTCTGTACCAAACAATCCGGGAACCAGGTTATTAACGCGGATGCCATCGGAGGCAAGCTGGAAGGAAAGACTCTTCATCAGACTTGATACACCAGATCTGAATACATTTGAAAGCAACAAATTATCAATGGGTTCTTTAATGCTAATTGAAGTAACAGTTAAAATGGATCCGCTTTTTTGCTTTCGCATATAGGGCAACACCTGCCTGATCATCCTTACCGTTCCCATCAAGGTCAACTCATAACCGGTTGTCCAATTGGAATCATCCAGGTCGTCGAAGCGTCCCGCAGGTGGCCCGCCGGCATTCACCACCAGGCCATCGATCCGGCCATATTTCCCGACAGTATCCTGTACCCACGACTCAATCGTATAGGGATCGGTTACATCCATTACCGAAGGAAACACCTCCGCACCGGACTCATTGCGAATTTCAGTTGCTGCCTGTTCTACATGTTTAATACTCCGACTCGCAATGGAGAGTTTCGCACCTTCCAGCGCCAGGTTGCGGGCAATGGCAAATCCCAGTCCCTTACTCGAGGCTGCTACCATGATCACTTTATCTTTGAGTCCAAGGTCCATATATGTTACTGATTAAGTTTGTAAGAACTAAACAGGATAGAATTAAAATTGTTTTCCACCTTCGCTAAAGCGGAGGATA
>JBBDIE010000187.1:0-11167 GCA_040880545.1 Bacteroidales bacterium
TTCTGTGCTGGGATTTGGTACAACTATAAGATGTACAACTTTGTGCCTATGCACAATGCTTCGGCACACAAGTGTGTGGTAGAACTTGAAGATCCGGATGAACCGGAGCTTATGACCGAAGTAAATAATTGAGATACAAGCGACCTGTTAGCATATTCCTCCTAGACCCATATATATCACAGTAAAAGAGCAACATACACTACCCTGTGTTGAAAAAAACGGCAGGTGTTGTAAAATACAACACCATACACAACCACTTAAATATCAACTTATTCGCACCGTATAATTTTACAGGTGTTGTAAAATACAACACTTTATGTATGGTTCGTTATCTTACTTCAAAATTGTAATCACCTATAAAACAGATCATTAAGACCTGTTTTTTTCAATTGGCACCATAGTTGTAAACACCGCAGCAAGAGTGATACATCTTTTAATTGAAAAAATCAGGAATATGAAAAATTTAATCGTGTTTATTTGTTCAATGGTGCTGTTATCCTGGGTTAACCCGGTGAGTGCCATGTTACCGGAGGAGGAGTCTCCGGGAGAAACGATCCGGATACTTTACAGTCCGGATCTGGAAAATGTAGCCAGGGCGAGTGCCGAAGCATTCATGAGGAGCAATGAAGGGCTGCGTGTCACCACGAAACTCATCGGCGATGAAAACCTGGATGCCTGGATCAGGAACCCTGGTCATATTGTTTTTGTTACCAAGGAATTCATGAAGGGGATAGATTCGCGGCAAGCCAGGATCAACGTGGTGGGACGTGAAGTTTATGTTCCTGTAATGCATGCTGAAAATCCTTTCAGGGATGAGATTTTAAAGCAGGGGATCTCGCCTGCCGAATTTGCCCGGATCTATTGTGAAGAAGCTGGTTCATGGGGAGCCGTTCTGAACAACGGAAGCAAAGCTGCCTTGCATCCCTACAGGGCATCCGATCCTTATTTAACAAGCTATCTGTGTAGTTTTACCGAGCAGGACCCGGCAGAGATTGGCGGAAATGTACTTGGTAGTTGTGGAGAGGTGATCGGGGTTGTACAGAAAGAAAAAGGGGCCATTGGCTTCTGTACCTTATCACAATTGCGGGATCTGGAAGAGTCGCAGGGAACTTCGGGGTTAACAATGATCCCTGTGGATTTAAACGAAAACAACCGGGTTGATCATTTTGAGCAGATCTTCGGTAGTGTTGATGAGTTGTCCAGGGGGATCTGGATCGGGAAATATACAGGCACGCTCTACAGCAGGATCTTTGCTGTCACTTATACAGGAAATCCTGCAGGATCTGAGGTGAAACTGATCAGGTGGATGACCACAGAGGGTCAGGAGCTGCTGGCCGCCCACGGCTATTCAACCCTGATCGAGAGTGAAAGGGTAGCTATGCTGGCCGGTTTAGATAATCAGCCGTTCGATACCGGCACGGCTGAAAGGAGTGAAGCCAATGCCTCTTTCTGGTTGTTACTTGTAACCATCATACTTGCCGGCGGCATCCTGGTAACCATTGTTTTAATGGTATTCAATAAACGGGAGGCGGTGCTGGAAAAAAGGGCCCCCAAAGCGTACGAAAAATTCATGGCCGAAACCACCGGGGTACCGGGCGGCTATTTTTTTGACCGTTCCCATACCTGGACCTACCTGGAGAAGGATGGGAAAATCAGAGTAGGCGTAGACAGTTTCCTTCAAAAAGTGACCGGTACAATAACCAAAGTTGAAATGAAGGTAGCCGGGGAAAAGGTTAAGAAGGGAGAGACCGTTATGGCGCTCATTCAGAACGGTAAGAGGCTGCAGTTAAAATCACCGGTATCGGGTATTATCAGGGAGAAGAATGACAAACTGCAGTCACAATCTTCCCTGGTTAATTCCTCCCCTTTTTCCGATGGCTGGGTATACCTGGTGGAGCCGACCAACTGGATGGAGGAGTTCAGGACCTTTTTGACGGGGCAAAAATACAGCGACTGGATCGGGTCAGAACTGGCCAGACTGAGAGATTTTTTTGCGGCATCGGGAAAAGCCGAGGTGGTCCTTCAGGAGGGAGGTGAGGTAGCTGATGCTGTTTTAAGCGGTATGGGCCCTGAGGTTTGGGAAGATTTTCAGACCGGTTTTCTAAAGAACTAATTCATTTATTATTCATATAAAAAATTATTGTAATGGGAGTAGACAGAAGAAATTTCCTAAAAGCTCTTGGACTGACCGGAGTTGCTCTTGGAACAGGTAAACCACTGGGCGCTGCAACGGAAATACAAGAAGACGAAACTGAATTTCACGGAATACTATTTGATTCAACATGGTGTGCCGGGTGTCAGGGTTGCGAGATTGCCTGTGCCGAGGCACATGGATTAGAAGGACCGGCCCTGGAAGATGTACCCCAGGTTGGTTTGAAAAGAACTGCCAATGAACACCGCCGGACGGTGGTCAATGCCTATGATACCTCTGCAGGCGAGTTCTTTGTTAAATCGCAATGTATGCAGTGCGCTCAGCCGGCGTGTGTTGCAGCCTGTCTTACCAAGGCGATGCATAAGGAACACGATGGCTCGGTAATATGGCGAGAGAATAAGTGTATGGGTTGCCGGTATTGCATGATCTCTTGTCCGTTCGATGCACCGAAATTCGAATACCACAGCACCAACCCCAAAATTCAAAAATGCGATATGTGTTTTGACCGGGTGAAAGATGGATTGCTTCCTGCCTGTGTGGAAAATTGTCCGGCAGAGGCTCTCAAATTTGGCAGCCGGCGTGAACTCATCGCTGAAGCACGAAGCAGAATTGCCGATTACCCGGGGATGTATCACGACGTAATCTATGGTGAACATGAGGCCGGGGGTACAGGATGGTTATACCTGTCAGCCGTGCCTTTTGAGGAGCTGGGATTCAATACAAAGGTTCAGAAAAAGCCCTATCCCGAACTGACCAAGGGATTCCTTTACAGCGTTCCTTCAGTTTTTGTATTGGCACCGGCAGTACTTTTGGGAATACATAGTGCAACTAAAAATAATTCAAAACAAGATAACGAAAATGAGTAATACAGAAGCAATCCAACAATCCAGGAACGGCAGGTCAGTCTGGAAATTCCTGGCAGACGAACTGAAGCCAAAGGGCAAGCCGTTTACATGGTTCAATATCATTTCAGTACCAGTAATGACAGCTGGTGTGGTGATCATCATCCTCAGGTTTATTCATGGTTTGGGGTACGTCAGCAATATCGACCAGGAAGTTCCCTGGGGACTATGGAAAGGATTTAACGTGGTAACAGGGGTAGCCTTTGCAGGTGGGGCCTATGTACTTACATTTATCGTCTATATTCTGAATGTACAAAAGTATAAATCACTGGTCCGGGTTACGGTTTTAAACGGGTTCCTGGCCTATCTGTTCTATGCAGGGGCACTCGTACTCGACTTGGGAAGGCCGCTGAGCATTATCAATCCCATTATTGGCAACAGCTTTGGGGCGAGTTCTGTACTTTTCCTGATTGCCTGGCACTTTCTGCTCTATATGATTGCCCAGTTGATTGAGTTCTCACCAGCTATTGCAGAATGGCTCGGTGCAAAAAGGGCACGCAAGATCCTGTCGGGAATGACTATTGCTGCAGTGATTTTCGGGATAACCCTCTCCACACTTCATCAGTCTGGACTGGGAGCATTGTTCCTGATGGCGAAAGAGAAGATCCATCCGCTGTGGTACAATGAATTTATACCCATTCTATTCCTGGTATCCAGTGTATTTGCAGGATTATCCATGGTGATCTTTGAGGGTTCCATCAGTAAAAAGGTGTTCAGCCATAAGGTAACTGACAAATTCAAAAATACACATGGTGGAATTGTACACAGCCTGGCTCAGATCTGTGCCTTTGCCATGTTCATCTATTTCTTCATGCATATTATCGTTTTCGTGCATGGAAAGAACTGGACTTACCTAAACTCAAGCATGGGACGCTGGTACCTTGTGGAAATGATAGGTTTTGTACTGGTCCCCATGATCCTCTTTTTTATCAGTTACCGGAAATATAGGGTCAACCTGGTAAAGGCAGCAGCCATCATCGCTATGTTGGGTATCATTATTAACAGAATGAATGTTACCATTATAGCATACCGCTGGGATGCTGCATCCCATTACTATCCAACCTGGATGGAGATTGTGGTTACGTTCACCATCATATTTGCGGAAGTTTGGGTATTCAGATGGGTTGTGAACCGGATGCCGGTTTATAATGAGTCACCTCAATGGGCAAAAGAGCAAGGACATTAAAAATTAAAAAATATACAGATGAAAATTTTAGATGCATTTACTTATACAGATATTTTTGATACAAAGGGTATTGAATATCTGGTTATCGTAGGATTCTTACTGTTACTAATTCCAACCTGGATTTTACTGACCAGGCCGGTAAGCATGAAGCTGCAGTTGGTGAGATCGATCAACGGACTATCAGCTGCCCTGTTAAAGATTCCGCGCGGACTTTTCTATAACCGGAACCATACCTGGACCTATCTCGAAAGGTCGGGAGAGGCCAGGGTTGGCGTGGACGACCTTTTATTGCATATCACTGGTGGTGTTAGTGTAGATTTCTTACGGAGTGAAGGAGAGAAAATTAACCAGGGAGAATTGATTGCAAGGTTTTCCAGGGATAACAAGAAGCTGGATATCGCTTCTCCCATCTCGGGAAAAATTCAGAAGTTTAATGCTTCAATTGCTGAAAAAGAAGGACTTATTAATATGGATCCTTATGGGAAAGGTTGGATATGCAAGGTAAAACCTGATAACTGGAAAAAGGAAACACTTAACAGCAAGATTGATGAGGAGGCTGTGGAATGGTCGAAAGAGGAATTATCCAGGTGCAAGGATTTTCTGGCAACCGTGGCCGGACAGACCGGAACAGTACTGCAGGAAGGTGGTGAACTGACAGACTTCCCGTTAGCAGAATTACCAGGCGAAATATGGAATAAATTTCAGTCAGAGTTTTTAGATTGACGAATTTTTTGTAATTTTCCGTTATTCAAATAACAGCAAATCAAAATTGATCAAGCCGGGGTTCTGTGGTTCAACAGCTCCCCGGCCTCTGTTCATAAATCGCACACAGCGTTTACCTACACTATTTAAATACAGGATGTTATGAAGGGGGGGATTGACCGGTTTTTCAGACGGCATGCAGGAAACAAGATGATTAAAAATTATGTCCGGTTCAGTTCTTCGATCTATGGCCGGGTGGTTTTTATCATTGGCGGCTCCCTTTTTGTACTTTTCATACTGTTTAATATCGTGTTCCGGGCCATATATATGGACCTGTTTGACACTACGATACGCCAGACCGGCGATCAGGTCAGCTCTATTGCCGAGGGAGCGCTCTATTATTCGATGCTGGAAAACGACAAAGCGATGCTTCAGCGGGAGCTGGATATCATCAGCAACATGTCGGGGATTGATGAAGTGAATCTGTATAACGAGCATGACCAACTTGCTTACAGTTCCCTTTCTACAGATGATGTTCAACTTCGAAACCCGAACTGCAACGATTGTCACGGCGATCTTAGCGCTTATTTTTCTTATGATGAGAAGGAATACAGAATCCTGGAGGATCAGCCGGGATGCGGCGTATACCAGGATAGTACAAGTGCCAGGAATTTACTCATCAGGAAACCCATTCTGAATGAACCTTCCTGTTATACCGCATCCTGTCATGCACATAGTGAAGATGAGGAAGTACTTGGTTTTTTACTGATAAATTTACCGCTTCGGGATCTGGACAGTTTTGTGGAAAGATCCTCTTCAGACTTTTTGATTCTTGCCCTGTTGATCACCACCTTTATGATAACATTCCTGATCCTCTTCACCAGACGAAGGATCAAAGACCCCATCAACTCCATCATCAGGGCCAGTGAGGCCGTTTCCAGCGGCGATACAAGTATCAGGTTAAAACTGGAACCGCATCTGCTGGACGATATGCGGATGGTTTCCGAGGCATTCAACAATATGCTTGATCATATCGACGGGGCCACGGAGGAGCTGCAAAACTGGTCACAGCAACTTGAGTACAAAGTGCAAAAGAAATCGGAGGCCCTCTCCGAGGCGCAAAACGAACTGATCCATGTGGAGAGGATCGCATCCCTGGGGAAACTCTCCTCCTCCGTGGCACACGAAATAAATAATCCGCTGTCGGGGATCCTCGTCTATTCAAAATTAGTACATAAGCAGCTTGACAGCACTGAATTTTACCATCCGAAAAAGGATTCCATTCTGAAAAACCTGAAACTGATCGAATCAGAAACAAAGCGATGTGGCGACATTGTGAAGGGGTTGCTTGACTTTTCCAAAAAAGACCGTGATGACTTTGAAATTGCATCGCTTCACCAGGTGCTGAAAGAGACCTATAAGTTAATGATGCATACCATTAAGATTGCGGATATTACATTCATTATGGATTTCAGGGCGGGCCTGGACCATGTGTTCTGCAGCCCGAACCAGATCAAACAGGCGTGTGTGGCATTGCTGGTTAATTCAAGTGAAGCAGTGAGTGAGAACGGTGAAATTAAGATTCGTACCACCAATCCGGATAAAGATCATTTCATGTTGGAAATAATAGATAACGGGCTGGGTATATCGGAAGAGGAACTTCCCCATATCTTTGAACCGTTTTATTCTACAAAACGAGAGTCCAGCGGCATAGGGCTCGGGCTTGCCATTGTTCACGGTATCGTTGAAAACCATAAGGGCAGGACCATGGTTGACTCTGAGCCCGGAAAGGGAACGACCATTTCGATAATATTACCGTTGGCTGAAAACTAAATAACAGGAATTATGTCAGAACAGGTATCAATTTTGATTGTGGATGATGAGGAAACAGTGAGAGATTCGTTGTATAACTGGTTTATTGATGACGGGTACGATGTTGAATGCGCGGAGGATGGAAAAACGGCGCTCAACAAGCTTGAATCGAGGGATTTTGACATTGTACTGGCCGACATTAAAATGCCGGGCATGGATGGAATGGAGCTCCATAAGCGTATCAAGACGTTATCCAAAGAGCCGGTTTTCATTATCATGACAGCCTTTGCCTCTGTTGAATCGGCTGTTCAGGCACTGAAGAACGGGGCATTTGATTATGTAACCAAGCCGTTCGATCCGGATGATCTTTCCCACCTGATCAGAAACGCTGCGAAACAGGTTACACTTGCATCGGAGAATGAGACCCTGAAACAGAAGATCACCTCTCTCGTGGATGTGGAGGACATTATCGGGGAGAGCGAACCACTGAAAAAGGTACTCCACGATGTGGAGAGTATCGCCCAGTCGAGCGCTTCGGTGATTATTACCGGGGAATCGGGAACGGGCAAAGAACTTATAGCCAGGGCCATACATTCCAATTCAAACCGCAAATATTTTCCGTTGGTCAGCGTACATTGCGGTGCACTAACGGAGAGTCTGCTGGAAAGTGAGTTGTTCGGGCACGAACGGGGCGCTTTTACCGGGGCAAGTTTTACCCGGAAAGGACGATTCGAAATGGCCGACGGCGGAACCATATTCCTGGATGAGATAGCCACCATCTCCCCGAAGATGCAGGTAGAATTGTTGCGGGTCCTGGAATCAAAAACCTTTATGCGGGTGGGGGGAAACAAGGAACTTACCTCCGATTTCAGGGTAATCTGCGCCACCAATCGTGACTTGAACGGAATGGTTAAGAACGGCACCTTCAGGGAAGATCTGTTCTACAGGCTGAATGTACTGAATATTAAAGTTCCACCACTGCGGGAAAGAAAAGAAGATATCCCCCTCCTGGTGAATCACTTTATTTCAAAATATTGCACTTCCATGAGCCGGGATATGTTAACCATTGAAGCCCCGGCCATGAAACACCTGATGAACTTTGAATTCCCGGGAAACGTCCGGGAACTGGAGAATATGATCGAACGGGCAATCGTGGTGGGCAACAGTAAGGAGATCAGGTTGCGGGATCTCCCCATGGGCAAGGAGATGATCAGCAGCTCCGTGGAGAGCCTGGGAGAGCTGGAAAAGAACCACATCACCAGGATCCTGGATAAATATGACTGGAATATTTCCCGCTCTGCCAGGGCCCTCAATGTTGACAGGGCAACATTGTATAACAAGGTGAAAAAATTTAAACTGAAGAAAAAGTAGGAAAAATCTCCTACCTTAACCATTCAACAGTTGCTGGCAGAGATTGCATTTGAAAAATCAGAAGATCATAATCGTCACTTGTGGTTTGTTTGAAAAAAAAACAACCATGCATATCAGGAAGGAGGTCTCCTCGATATTTCAGAGAGAGGTTGATATTGTTGACTGTGCATTGAATGTAACCCAGTTCTACAACCCGGGCAGGCGACAATACGATGCCGATATTTTGCTGGAATTACTCCCCGGACAGATCGAAAAGGGTTATATGAAATATATGATTCTTTTCCGGGGCGACCTGTTTATCCCGATCCTGACCTATATTTTCGGACAGGCACAGCTGAATGGCAGATATGGTATTGCATCCCTCTTCCGTTTAAGGAACGAGTTGTACGGACTGAAGGAGAATTATGAGTTGATGCTGGAGCGCTTCACCAAGGTAGTTGTTCACGAACTGGGCCATACTTTCGGGCTGATCCATTGTAACAACCCAGTGTGCATTATGCGGTCGAGTACCTATGTGGAGGACCTGGACCAGAAAGAGCTGAGGTTCTGCCCAAGGTGCAGGGAATTGCTGGATAAGTATCCGGAATCAAAGCAGGAATAACCCATACGTACTGTATCTTGCGTTAAACAATTTTCCCATCCAGTGGTTGAACTTTGAAACATTAACTGATGGGAAAACATCCATTGAACCTGGCATTTCGGTTTCTCCTTGAAATTACAGCGCTTGTATCTCTTGGAACATGGGGATACGATTTATTTGATCATGCACCCGGTATCATTGCCGCGGTGATCTTTCCGCTCCTTTTTGCGCTGATCTGGGGAGTTTTTGCTGTAAAAGGCGATCCATCCAGGTCGGGAAAGACGGTGGTGAACACCCCGGGACCTGTAAGGCTGGTGCTGGAGATAATATTGTTTGGCGTAGCTGTCTTTGCACTGTATAAGGCTGAGTTTACCGCTTTGGCGATAATATTCGCGGTTGCCCTGGTGGTCCATTACCTGCTTTCATGGGACCGGGTTAAGTGGTTGGTTACCGGGTCCGGGGTCTGATTGTTTAATTTTAAAAGCAAAAACAGTTATAACGGCAAATATTATTTACAATAAGTTGTATATTTGTATATAATATTTTACATTATGGGAAGAAAGCAACCGGTATTATTGCCAAAGCATAAGAAAATCTTATCTGAATTGGGAGGGAATATCAAGCTAGCCCGATTGAGGAGAAAGTTCAGTACAGAGCAGGTGTCTCAAAGGGCAAATATCAGCCGTCCCACACTTTTATCAATTGAGAAGGGATCAGAAAGTGTGAGTATAGGATTATACCTGCGAGTGCTTGCTGTACTTGGTTTGGAAGAGGATATTTTATCAGTTGGTCAGGATGATGAGCTGGGGAGAAAATTGCAGGATGCGAAATTGAGTATAAAGAAGCGGGCCCCGAAAACCCTGAAAAGGAGATAAAGGATGGCAACAACCGGGCAAAATAAGAAGATTCATGTATATGCTGATTGGCAAGGGATAGATGGCCCAATGTATATGGGAATCCTACATGCTGAACATTTAAGGGGAAAAGAGATCTTTTCATTTGAATACGACAATAATTGGTTGCAGTCAGGAAATGCACAATTACTCGATCTGGATTTGAAGTTATATCCGGGCATGCAATATCTCAATGATCCCAGAAAGAAGATTTTTGGGATGTTCCTTGATTCCTCTCCTGACAGGTGGGGACGTATTTTAATTCGTAGAAGAGAAGCGGCCATAGCCAGAAAGGAACAACGAACGCAGAATACTTTATTCGAAACGGATTACCTGTTGGGTGTTTATGATGGACACCGGATGGGAGGATTGCGTTTCAAACTGGATCCCGATGGTCCATTTCTGAATGATAATCAGGAAATGGCAAGTCCTCCCTGGACATTTATCCGGGAGCTGGAAGAAATCAGTTTACGTTTGGAAGATGAGGATGTGATCAATGAACCGCAATACCTTAAGTGGTTAGCTATGTTGGTTGCACCCGGATCTTCCCTTGGAGGAGCACGGCCAAAAGCAAATATACTGGATATTGATAGTTGTTTGTGGATCGCAAAGTTTCCAGGTAAAAATGATCAATCTGATATTGGAGGATGGGAAATCGTAACGTATGAATTGGCTATGGCTGCTGGTGTGAATATGGCAGTAGCACAAGCACGCAAATTCACCACCAGTAATCATACATTTCTGACCAAACGATTTGACCGGACGAAAAACGGGGAAAGAATACACTTTGCATCCGCAATGAATTTATTGGGACGTATGGACGGTGAGGATCACGGTGAAGGAGTAAGTTACCTTGAGATGGTTGAATTTATAACTACAATGGGAGCAAATGTTAACGAAAATCTGGAACAACTCTGGAGACGAATAGTTTTTAGTATTTGTGTATCGAATACAGACGATCATTTGCGAAATCACGGATTTATACTTACACCGAAAGGTTGGGTATTGTCTCCGGCCTATGATATAAATCCGGTTGAAACAGGAACAGGGCTGAGCCTCAATATTTCGGAAGATGATAATGCATTGGATTTAGATCTTGCAATGGAAGTTTGCCCGTACTTTCGACTAAAAGATGATCGAGCATTTGAAATTATGGAAGAGATAAAAACGGCCGTTAGGAATTGGAGAGAAGTTGCGAATAAATATGGAATTTCTGTTGCAGAGCAGGAATTGAAGGCCCAGGCTTTTTCACGGGCAGAATAGTTGATCTGATTTTATTGACCTGCAGCTTAAGAAGAGAAAGTGGTTGGTTACCGGGTCCGGGAGTGTCAAAAAAATAAAAAGGCTGTCCTTTAAAGACAGCCTTTTTATTTTTTTCACATCCCGAAGAAAACCGCGAATGGGTTTTTAGAAAATATAGCGCACAGAAAAAGCGCCGTCATCGGGCCAGAATTCAGTATTTCCAATCAGGTTCAATGCCGGTTTCCAGTCCACACTGAGATTAATGGGTACTTCAACGAAATTGTATTCCAGACCCAGTATTCCGTCCACACCAATTACTGTATAACT
>JBBDIE010000188.1:0-10959 GCA_040880545.1 Bacteroidales bacterium
GAGTCGGAATATAAGCTTGCGCAGATGCAGCAGGAAGTTGTACATGCATCCATTGCGCAGGCGGAGGCAGATTTCAGGGAGACCATTCTTATTACGGCAGATGAGTTCAATTTACAGAGGCAGTTTGTGGAGGGCAGTGAGGAGGCAGATACTATTGCGAAGGTGGCGTATGATATTACCCGGAGAAGATACCTCAGCGGGCAGGCCGATATTATAAAACTGAGCACCTACCAGCGTTCAAGCATCAGTGCCCGGAGGGCGTATATTGAATCGCTGGAGAGCTACTGGAGGTATTACTATACCATCAGGAAACTGACGTTGCATGATTTTGAAACCGGGAAGGATTTAAATCAGGAATTTGAGGAGGTGTTTGGGCGATGAGTTGATAATTTCACAGATCAATTCAGTGGTATATTCCAGCATGATTTTTTTCCATGTTAATAGTGGAATCGAGCCAAATTATATCATCATTGAAAAGAGAATGGAAATAAATTAAGAAACCACTTTAAGTGGACCTAAGAAAGGTGAGTATTTTAGTCCTTTTATTATGCACTAGTAGTTGTAAGTATAAACATGGTAATGTAAAACTTACATTTTGTTGTACACTCATTTTTCCTTTTCATGTCATAAAATTCAATTATTTAGATTGATTCTAATATCTTTGTAGCTGAATATTTAACGGGAGAGGAAAGATGTTGGCGCAATATATATCAGACTTTTTTGCTGAATTGTGGGTTTTATTGCTGGAGATGGCTCCCTATCTTCTGATAGGGTTTCTTTTTGCGGGAATTCTGAAAGTATTTTTCCCGGGCAGGCTCATCAGGAAATACATTGGTGGTTCCGATTTCAGGTCGGTACTGAACGCTTCCTTATTGGGGGTTCCCATGCCACTGTGTTCCTGTGGTGTATTACCCACCGGTATCAGTTTTTACAGGAATGGTGCCTCCAGGGGTTCCACGGTTTCATTTTTGGTTTCAACACCCCAGACAGGGGTGGATTCTATTATTGCCACCTACGCGATGCTGGGACTGCCACTGGCGATTATACGTCCTGTTATAGCGTTGTTTACAGGGGTGCTGGGGGGTTCGCTCACCAATTACCTGGGGGGCAGTGTTGAGGCAGCAGAGCAGATGAAGCAAGAGGAGGAGAAAGGCGAAAAGTCGTTTCGTGAGATGCTGCGGTACGGATTTGTGGAGATGATGCAGGACATCAGTAAATGGCTGATCATCGGGTTCCTGATAGCGGCTCTGCTGGCAGTGGTGATCCCGCAGGATTTCTTTGTGACCACAGTATCCAATGAGTACCTTTCCATGCTGGTTATACTCATTGCATCCATTCCGCTTTATGTTTGTGCAACCGGATCCATTCCCATTGCGGCAGTATTGTTAATGAAGGGTTTGTCGCCCGGTGCGGCCATCGTATTCCTTATGGCGGGTCCGGCCACCAACGCGGCCACCATGGCGGTAATCAGCAATACCATGGGCAGGAGAACGTTCTGGCTCTATTTGCTGAGTATCATCGGAGGAGCTATATTTTTCGGCACCCTGGTAAACGAGTTGATACCACGCGGGTGGATCCTGGGCTCGCTGCCGGAATTGCACAATGACGCCGGGCACCACGAAGGAAATTTACTTAAGCTGATCTCAGGAATAGCACTGCTATTGTTGATTGTGAACGGTTATATTCAGAAGTACCTGGAGAAGCGAAGAATTATGAACCAGGCAAAAACAAAGGGTGAAATGAAAATAGCAGATACATATATCGTTGAAGGAATGACCTGCAACCATTGCAAGGCAACAGTGGAGCAAGGCGTCATGGAGATTGATGCCGGCGGGAAATATTTTGCGGATCCTTCTAGTAATGAATTACGGATATTTTCAGGGAGTGTACCTGAAGAGGTGTTGAAGAAAAAAGTTGAATCATTGGGTTATATTTTCAAAGGCAGGAAAGCGAAGTGACATTAAATGATCTTCAGATAGGGGATTCTGCGGTAATTACACAGATCCGTGGAACGGGAGCATTCAGGAAGCGAATTACAGAGATGGGGTTCGTGAAGGGACAGTCTGTGACCATGGTGAAATCTGCGCCTTTCAAGGGCCCGGTGGAATACAGGATCATGTCCGGTACCGTTTCGCTCAGGCGGAATGAGGCCATGCTCATTGGTGTAACGGAGGAGATGGCTGTGGAAGATATTGTATCCCATCCCTTCCAGGCACTGTTCAGGGAGCGAATTGATTCCACCAATGGCCAACCGGTGGATAAGAAGATCAGGGTGGCCCTTCTGGGGAACCCGAACAGCGGGAAAACGACACTTTACAACAGGCTCTCACGCTCCAATGAACGGGTGGCCAACTATTCTGGTGTGACGGTTGGGTCCAAAGAGACCATGTTCAAATATAAAGGATATGAGGTAACCTTTACCGACTTGCCGGGAACCTATTCGCTCTCGGCATATTCCGAAGATGAGGTGATCGTCAGGGACTTTCTGAACAAGCAGCAGCCGGATATTGTGGTGAACGTGTTGGATGCCGGTAATCCGGAACGACACATGTACCTGACCACACAACTGATCGACATGGGGGTGCAGGTAATTATTGCGTTAAACATGTACGACGATCTTCAGGCCAGGGGGGATAAATTGGATATCACAAAACTGGGCCGCCTTATCGGAATACCTATCGTACCTACCATTGGGAGGCATGGGAAGGGCATTTACAGGTTGCTGAACAGGATCATCAAGGTGTATGAAGAGCGGGAACCGATTATAAGGCACACCCACATCTATTACGGGGAGGAACTGGAGCAGTCGATTTTCAGGATTGAAGGGGAACTGGAACAATATTCGAAGCAGCTGAGGGGACAGCATCTCAGGTACTACGCTGTAAGGGTGCTGGAGAGGGATGATTACTGTATGCATATCCTGGCGCAGTTTGAGACATTCGAGGAGCTGCGGCCAGTGATCACGGAGGAGATCACCAGGCTGGAGAATCTTTTCAAAGAGGATACGGAGACACTGATATCCAATGCCCGGTATGCTTTTATTGCAGGAGCGCTGAAGGAGACCTATAAAAAGGGGACCATGGACCGGTCGTTATCTCGCACACAGAAAATTGACCGGGTACTTACCCACAAACATTTCGGGTTCCTGATCTTTATGCTGATACTTTTCGGGATGTTCCACGCCACGTTCTCCCTCGGACAGTATCCCATGAACTGGATAGAATCGGGGGTGGACCTGTTGGGAAGGGGGTTCACAGCGATTATTCCACCAGGAATGGTACAGGATTTCCTTGTGGACGGTGTAATAGGCGGTGTTGGTGGCGTGATTGTATTTTTGCCCAATATCCTGATTTTATTCTTCATTATCTCCTTTATGGAAGATACTGGGTATATGGCTCGTACAGCCTATATCATGGACAGGGTGATGCATGTTTTCGGACTTCACGGAAAATCGTTCATTCCGCTGATCATGGGATTCGGATGCAACGTTCCTGCGATCATGGCCACCAGGATGCTTGAGAATAAAAGGGACAGGATCCTTACCATGATGATCATTCCATTCATGTCCTGTACCGCCAGGTTGCCGGTGTACATTGTTGTTGCCGGGGCTGTATTCCCCGGACAGGCGGGAAACGTTATCTTCCTGATGTACATTATCGGCATTCTCTTCTCCGTGTTTATGGCCATGGTACTTAAATCCACCCTGTTCAAGAAAGCTGAAGCGCCCTTTGTAATGGAACTTCCCCCATACAGAACACCAGGTCTCCGGATGGTATTGAAACACATGTGGTTCAAGGGGGTGCTCTATCTGAAAAAGATGGGTGGTATTATCCTGGTTGCCTCCATGGTGATCTGGGCCCTGGGATATTTCCCTCGTGATGTGGAAATGTCAAAAGATTATGAATCACTGATTGCCGCTGAAGCATCAAAGATTGAACAAGTGCAGGGCCAGACGACCCTTGATGCAGCACAGGCAGCAATGATCGTTGAAGAAGCAGAGCAGGAGATTGCCACACTGGAGATTGCCATTGCCAACGAGAAGCAGGCGGGTTCGTACATTGGCATATTGGGTAAGGCCATTGAACCGGTGATCAGGCCCCTGGGTTTTGACTGGAAAATGGGAGTGAGTCTGCTGGCTGGTTTTGCGGCGAAAGAGGTTGTGGTGAGTACCATGGGAGTGCTGTACCAGGTAAGTGACAGCGAGAATAATACGGTTTCGCTGCAACAAAAATTGCGGAGTCAGGAGTATACGGAGGGAGAACTGAAGGGCCAGAAAGTCTATTCACCGCTGGCAGGATTCAGTTTCCTGCTGTTTGTATTGCTATATCTGCCTTGTATATCGGTAATTGCAACCGTGGGACGTGAATCCGGAAGTTGGAAATGGGCCGCCCTTGTGGTGTTTTATACAACATTCCTCGCATGGTTCACAAGTTTTTGTGTATATCAAATAGGTTCTCTAATTTAGCGGACTTGTTATTACAGCGGAATTAATCTATTAAAAAATGAATTTATTGAAGAAACTGACCTTCCTGGTGAGCATGCCACTGACTGGTATTTTACTGATGGTTCTTATCATTTCCATGGCAATTGCAACCTTCGTGGAGAGCAGTCTGGGCACAAATGCAGCATGGGCACTTATTTTTGATGCATGGTGGTTTGAGCTATTATTTGTTATTGTACTGATCAACCTGACAGGAAATATTATCATATCGAAGCTTTACAGGAGAAAGAAACTTACGGTATTCACTTTCCATGTGGCTTTTATTGTTATCATTCTGGGAGCAGGGGTTACAAGGTTCTTAAGTCATGAAGGGCTGATGCATATACGCGAGGGTGAAGTGTCGGATAAGATGATCAGCGATGTCACTTTTATGGAACTGCATGTGACCGACGGTGAAGAAGAGATTACTGAGTCGAAGAGTGTCAGGCTTTCCTCAGTGACCCCAGGGAAATTCAGGTGGAGTGAGAAAATTAACGGGAAAAAGGTAAAAATCAAATCAGTTGATTATATCACAAATGCAACAGCCCAGTATGTTGGAGCACCTGGCGGTGAGCCTTACCTGCAGATGATGATCCTGGCAGGAAGGCAGATGACTGTTGGAATGACCGGAGGAGAGGAGGCTGAGTACCTGGGGATGACCGTGAGTTTTAACAGGGAGGAGAGTGAAGCGGAACTGAGAATTTTTTCTGAAGGCGAATCGATGGTTGCTTACGCTGACTATCCCATAACAACCACCTCAATGGGTGGTGAAGCAGGGGAACGATTTGAAGCAGGTGAGCCGGTACCCTGGGAAAGGGGAAAACTTTATTCGGTGAATAATACCAGAATTGCATTGCAGCGATACTTTCCGTCTGCAAAATTACACTATGTACAATCCAGCAGTTCCGGAGGTATGTCTACCGGAATGGATGTAGTGCGACTGGAGGTTGATGTGGATGGAATGAAACAGGACATGTTTCTGCCGGGAATGTCGACCGTTGTGGGTATCCCCTCTGAAGTTCAGATGGGTTCCACGACTGTGACCTGTTCCTATGGATCGAAGAATATACAACTTCCCTTTGCCATTGAGTTGAAAGATTTCGTGATCGACAGGTACCCCGGTTCAAACAGCCCTTCCTCTTTTGAAAGTGATGTTGTTTTAATTGACGAAGAGCACGGAATTAATCAGGATTATAATATTTACATGAATAATGTGCTGAAACATCGGGGATACCGGTTTTACCAGTCGTCGTACGATAATGATGAACTTGGTACAATCTTATCTGTAAACAAGGATTTGGCAGGGACTACCATAACCTACCTGGGCTACTTTTTACTGACTCTGGGCATGTTGCTGTCACTTTTTGCAAAGGGAACCCGTTTTGTTGCGATGGCGCGTAATGGAGAAAACGGTGCAAAGGCTGCACTGCTGATTGCAGTGATGGTCATCTCCGGGACAATGGTAAGGGCCCAGGATATGCCGGTTCCGTCAAAAGAGCAGGCGGCAGCATTCGGGAATATATGGGTTCAGGGAAGAGAAGGCCGTTTCAAACCGATGCATACCATGTCCAACGAGGTGGTTAGAAAGGTGCTGAAAAAAAGCAGCTACCAGGGAAATGATGCCAACCAGGTGATGATGGGGATGTTTCTGTATCCCGATGAGTGGAAACAGGCGCGTATATTCAAAGTAGATAATCCGGAAGTACACCAGTTGATCGGGTATAAAGGAACCGAGGTAAGTTTCAATGACTTTATTTCCGACGGGAGGTATGTATTGTCGCAACTTGTGAACACTGCGTATACCAAACAGGTACAGGAGCGGACCGAGACAGACAAGGATATCATGAAGCTTGATGAAAAGATCAATATATTCTATATGGTTCAGACCGGTGCATTGTTCAAGATATTTCCGGATCCGGACGTAGAAGATGGTAGCTGGCACTCTGTGGCCGATCTGCACTCGGCCGGTCATGAAAAAAACGATACACTCGGTCAGGTATTTTTACTGTACACGAAAGCATTACGAGAAGGGGACAGTGAACTGGCAGAAGAGATCGTTGAATTTATCGGAAAATACCAGGAGACGAGAAGTCCACACGCGCTGGATCAGCGAAAAAAGAGGGCTGAGGTATTTTATAACAAGGTTGACCTGTTTAACAGGTTAAGCAGGTTTTACGGACTCTTTGGAATAACCTTACTTGTATTTCAGTTTATGAGAATTTTCAAGCCAAGGAGGTGGATCAACGTTGCCTTTAAAATCGGGGTGATTCATTTGGCTGTGGCATTTGTACTGCATACGGTGTTCCTATTATTGCGATGGTATATCAGCGGCCATGCACCCATGAGCAACGGATACGAATCGATGTTGTTTGTCTCTTTTGTTACCATGCTGGCCGGATTGGTATTTTCAGGTAAGTCAGGATTTGCCATCAGTCTTACCGCAATCCTTGCATCTTTATCGCTGTCGGTTGCACACATGAGTTGGATGAACCCGGAGATTACCAACCTGGTACCGGTGCTTAAGTCGCCATGGCTCTCCATACACGTTACTGTGATCATTTCCGGATATGGCTTCCTGGGACTCAGTATGCTCATGGGATTGATCAACCTGGTATTCTATTCCCTTTTGAAAGAGAGTAATAAGGAGCGTATATCCCATGTACTGCGGGAAGTTACCAGGGTAAACCAAATGTCTGTAATCATTGGGCTTTACCTGCTGACTGTTGGCACATTTCTTGGTGGCGTCTGGGCCAATGAGTCTTGGGGACGTTACTGGGGATGGGATCCGAAGGAGACCTGGGCACTGATTTCCGTACTCGTTTATTCCTTTATAGTCCATATGCATATGTTCCCGGGAATGAAGAGTACTTTTTCCTTTAACCTGGCCACCGTCTTCGGATATTTCTCCATTTTAATGACCTATTTTGGTGTGAATTATTTTCTGGGCGGGATTCACTCCTATGCTGCAGGTGATGCTTTTGCAATCCCCACCTGGGTTTATGTAACTGTGCTCCTGGTTATGACACTGTCTCTTATTGCATATAGCAGACATAAATTATTGCCTGGCAACTTACTGAAACAATGAATGAATTGACACTTGCCACCCCGGCACTGCTTTTTTCAGCGATCTCACTGATCATGCTGGCATATACCAATCGTTTCCTGGCGTATGCAAACCTTGTACGAACGCTGCACGCACGGTATCTTGAAAAAAAGGACCGCGTGCTGCTGTGGCAGATCCAGAATTTACGAAAAAGGCTGACGCTGACCCGTGGCATGCAGGTTCTGGGTATATCCAGCCTACTGCTTTGTGTTGTTACCATGTTTCTGATTTATATCAGCACCATGCTGCTGGCGGAGATCATATTCGGGATTGCATTGGTGATGCTTATCGGCTCCCTCGCACTGCTGATCTGGGAGATACAAATATCTACCCGCGCACTGGATTTGCACCTGGGAGATATGGAGGAGGAGGACACGAAATGAATTCAGAAAGGGCCGTCGTTTAGATTGCTTCGGGACTGTTTCCCAAAGTCGATCACCCCATTGTAGCGGTACTTTTTATGTTCCCGGATGGCCACACCCACTGAATTGAACTCGGGATTGAGGGTATTGTTCCTGTGCCCCAGGTTTTTTACCCCATCATCGATTAATAGTGTAATAACGATATCGATTGCAGCGGGGTACCCATAAGAACAGTTTTCCGCAACACCGTAATATGGATTTCGCATGAAAGGTTCAAACCGCTTATTGAAATCCTTATGTCCCACATGACCTGTTTCGCCTGATTTTACAGCGTGGCCCTGTGCAATGGAAGTGAGGTCCTCTTCCGGGTAGAGCGGCCCCATGGGATCCAGTTTCTTTAAAGTTTTGTTGAGCGATTTCAGATAGGAATTACTGGGAACATTGTTCGCCTCCACATAAGCTGAAAGTACTGTTTCAGCAAACAACTGAGGTTCCATCCGGACCAGGTTCATGAATACCACTACTTTTTTCTCCTCTTCTGTGTAGTATTCAAAATCGGCTGCCGTATTGGCCCTGTTCAACACCTCTGGGTCCCATTTATTCCAGGTATCTGATTGAGCGACACCCGGGATGGAAACCAGAATCAGCAATATGATCAATTGGATTTTCATGGTATTTTATTTAAACAACAAATCTTGTTGATTCGTTCGATGTTCAGTGCATATTTTCAGGTTCTATTTCCCCCGGCCTCCGGATCATAAGGATATCGTAATCGGGAAAAGATTCGAAACCTGCTTTTTCATATAATTTAATAGCTGCAATATTGTCCTTATGTACTTCCAGTTTCACCTGATACCCCTTTTCTTTTATGAACATCAGGGATGCAACAGCAAGTTTCGTACCCAATCCTTTTCGCTGGAAATCTTCCCGTATACCAAAATGGTGCAGGAAGATTCTTCTGCCGTCGAATGTCATCCAGGATGAGCCGATGATGCTGCCTGTTCCGGGATCTTCCAAGACAAGGAGTTTTCCCCCTTTTTCAAGCGTTTGCCGGATGATCGCCGGGTTGTCCCCACGCTCCCCGGCTGCCATCTCCAAGCTCTCCCACAACTGGAAAAGAGCATTAAAATCGTCAGGATGATAGTCCCTCACAATCATTGAACCTAAATCTTTATCACATGCACCTGTCCTGTTTCGTACCGGACCACCTTTATTTTTTCGCCTTTACTGATATAGCCGTATTCCGCCATGGCATCGTAGATATTGCCATCCACGGTTACTTTGCCCGAGGGACGAAGTACAGTTTGCGCTTCACCGGTGCGTCCCACCAGGCTTTTCTGCTGCGAATCAACACCGAGATACCCTTCGTCGCTTTTCTGAACCGTTCCCAGTACCAGGTTGGCAAAAGCGGAAGTGGTGAGCAATTTGCTGGCTGTCCAAATAGAGAATGTCAGTCCCAGCAGAGCAGAGAGCACGACCACCCCCATGGATCGCATCAGGAGGTTCATTCCTTCTCCGGTGAATTCGAAATCTTTCAGCAGTTCGTTATCCACCATACTCAGGGTGAGCCCAGTAATCATAGCGATGACCCCGGCGATCCCGGCCACGCCGAATCCGGGGATGACAAAAATTTCCAGCAGTACAAGAACCACACCGGCAGCAAATACAAGGACTTCCCAGTACTCAGCCATTCCTTCCAGGTAGAGCGGGGCAAAATAAAGCATAGCTGCTACCGCTGCTGCTGCAATGGGGAAGCCGATGCCCGGTGACTGTAATTCAAAGTAAATGCCCCCGATGATGATCATAATGAGAATGCCTGAAACAAACGGGTTGATCAGGAGTCCGATGATCTTGTCCAGCGGGGTCGGTTTATATTCCTTCAGTACATAGTCATGGATACCGGCACGTTCCAGGATCTCCCTTTTACTGTTGACAATTGCTTCACAGAAGCCGTGGGTTATTGCTTCAGTAGCGGTAAATGTGAGTACCTGTCCGGTATCGCTGACATTTTCCACGTAAATTTTCGGATCCACCATTGCTTCTGCGATTTTCGGATCCCTTTTCCATACCAGGGTAGTATCGCCATTAACCACCACGGTGTCTTTTCCCTGGGCCTCTGCCGTGGCACGCATGGTAGCACGCATGTACGACTGATACTTGTCGGGTACCTGCTCACCCGATTGGTTTACTACGGTAGCTGCGCCAATTTTGGCTCCTGGTTTCATATAGATACTATCGCACGCAATGGAGATGAGCGCTCCTGCAGAAGCTGCGTTATCGTTGATGAAAACATATACCGGAATTTTGGCATTCAGCAGGAAAGTACGGATGGAGTCTGCTGCGCCCACTTCACCTCCGTAGGTATTCATATCAATGATCATCACTTTAGCACCCAATTCCTCTGCCTCCTCGAAAGCCAGCTTCGTGGTACGCCAGATGGGCGCCGCGATCATCTCCTTGATTTCGTAGGTGTACACGATGGTTTTTTCGGCTAAGTCGCTTTCGGGGATGGTGTCAGGTACCACCTTTACCGTTTCGGCCTGACCGTAAAGTCCGGCCGCAAGCAACAACATTGAGATTATAGATTTGGATCTTTTCATGTTTTTTTTTCTGTGGAATAAAAATACAATAAAAATATGAGAGAATAGAGGAGTACTTAGAGTACTTGTAGTACTTGTAGTACTTAGAGTACTTAGAGTACTTGGAGTTGGGGTCGATTGATGATTTAAATTTATTTAATAGGTGGGGGATGGGTGGTTTCCAGGGTGGTATCCATTCACTCAAGAGCTTGCTCCTAACTCCCTTAGCACGTTTGAATATCACTCTATCCCGACAAATGTCGGGACTGCTCTAAACTCTGTGCCAGCTTGCTGGTCTGATTCCTCTGTGGTTAAAAAAGGACTCATACGATGAATACATGTAGCCTCTAACTTCGATATTCTAAGTATAAAAATACTCAATCTTCTTCCATGATTCCCTGAATTACCAGCACCCTCTTCCGTTGCGTCAGTAAC
>JBBDIE010000189.1:0-10886 GCA_040880545.1 Bacteroidales bacterium
GTAAACCGATCAGGAAATTACCTGATGCAGATCGGTGACTATTCAGAGGTGAAAGGATCCCCTTACCTGGATGAAACCTTTAAAAAAGGTGCTATTAAGTTAGATGGTGAATGGTACAGGGAAACCGACCTGCGGTATGACTCATTTGACGGTGTGTTCGAAGTGAAACTCAAAGATGGAATATTTGTTATCAGGCCTGAGAATGCAGATACAGATTCAATTTTGTATAATAAGGAAATTTTTGTAACCAGAGATATGAACCCCGAGAAACCGGTACGAATGCAGTACATGGTATCACTCTATCAGGATGAATCGTATACGTTGCTTAAAAGATACAGTGCCCGGCTGGATAATGCTGTTAAAACCGATGGATACAGTGAAGCAAAGCCGGCTGAATACAAGCCCAACCCTCCAGTATATTACATTTTCAGGGGGCAGGAGCCACTGGAGGTGAAAGGAACCGGGTCAATTGCGGATATATTTGCCATCGACAGAAAAAGTGTAAAACGTTATATGAGACAGCACAAATACAATAGTAAGAATGAATTGGACCTTATAGAAATTATACGCCATTTCTCTTCCATCAACAAGTAACAAAATTTCAATATTTCGGGAGTATGCATAAGGTCATTGGTAGTATACATGGCAGAACTGTTTCACTCGATATCAAAGAGCTTCCCAATGCCCTGTATCTTGAAAAGATCAGGGATGAAGTCAAACACGGGTCAAAAATAATCATGAAGAACTGATTATAGAACAGCCTACCGTGTAACAATTATTTTGGTCCATTCAACCTGTTGACCGGATTCAACCGAAAGAAACAGGACAGGTTCGTTCATCAGATCACTGGTATTTATTTCAAGATGATTGCTGGTCAGTGACTCTTGCCTGTAGACCGTTTGTCCCCGCAGGTTTACCATTCGTATATTCACTTCTCCAATCTCCCTGAACCCTGCAAGGTCAACATACAAAACCTCTCTGTTCAGTGGGTTCGGATATACCTTGACGGTTAATCCAATGCTATTGGTAAGGGCCACGTTACCAGGAATTCCATTCCCGTTATCAACAAGCTCTATGGCATCAATTCGCGTGATAACCGCACCCGTTTTTTTCCTGTAGAGCCGAAACCAGTTGATTGCATTTAAATTAACATCCCCACTTGTCATTCCGGCATCCGCAACATCCAGGGTGATAAAATTCCAGCCGGCTACCAGGCTGTCCACGTCCAGGTTCCAGTTATATTCGTTCACATCGGGCTTGCCCCCACTTCCAAGTTCCACCTGGTTGCCCGATTCCAAAAGGTTCGGATCTGATACATAGTACCAGAATTGCAAGCGGGCATTTGTGGTGTAAAGTCCTGAATTATACGCAGGAACAAAAACCTTTTTGAATTCATCAGTACTGCTTCCTGAAAACTCAATACAACCATCTCCCTCCTGCATATCAGAAGTGTTCAGAATTAGGGGCTGTGATGATTTCCAATCGGTCTTTTCATCACAGGCATCCAGGAAATCAGGCACATCACCAACGGTGATAACCACGTTATTAGTGAGCGCTCCAAACCACTCTACATGCTCCTCCAACATCTGCCATTGAAAATTGTATTTTCCGGCTTCTGCAGGTGCTGTAATTTCAAAAGTAAATGTCTTCTGGGAGTTCGGTTTTATGCTGTCCCCTTCATCAAGCTCCACATACTGAATTCCCCATATAACATTCTCCTTTGGATTCTGACTCCCAAGCTTAAAAAGCCCTTCACGTGTCCATGTGGAAGTGCGTGTGTTTTTCATGGTAACACTCACTGTGGCCACCTCACCGGGATCCAAATAACCCGGTACCGACTGGGAGACGAATGAAGCATTATTATACACCGCTGTTCCATCGTCAACAAGCACCCTTCCGGCAACACCATCATAATGTTCTGAATTATTCTTTTCGAGCCATTCCAGCAGAGATGCACGCAAATCCTCAGCCTTCTCCAGGTATTGTGCAGCATCCGGATTACTCCCCAGCAAATTATTCATCTCATGAGGGTCTGTGTTTAAATCATACATGGCGTTGATCACGGTTGAACTCTTGGTATAAGGAAGCATCAGTTTCCATCCATCCTTAACAATCATATAATTCAATTCGGTGCTGCCCCGGTAATCCCATTCCGTAACCACATATTCCCCATGAATCGTATCGGTACCCTCAATCAGTCCCCGTAAACTTTTCCCATTGGAAGCATGTTCAGGAATACCTAAATAATCCAGTATGGTGGGAAACAGATCAATAAGTGAGATATAACCATTCACCGTTGTCTCTTCAGGAACTACGTTGGGAAACCTGATCATTAACGGGATATGGGCAGACTCCTCGTAGAACACATTTTTCTCCCGCATGCCATGGGCACCCAGCATCTCCCCATGATCACTAACAAAAATCACCAAGGTATTCTCCGTAAGTCCCAACTCATCCAGTTTGTCCAATATCCTGCCTACCCAGACATCAATCTCCTTCACCAGCCCATAATAATCGGCAATCATCAGCTTAATCTTTTCCGGGTCGGAGTATTCCGTATGTTTGGTCCTTCCATTTGCATTTATATAGGGGGAGTTTAGCATATCATCCGAAATGCTTACTGGAGCATCCAGGCTGTCAGGTGAATACATGCTGCTGTAGGGTTCCGCCGGAAGTATCGGTGAATGGGGAAAATGAAATGAACATGTGATGCTGAATACAGTATCCTTGAGTCGCTCAATGGCCTCTAAGGTCTGTTTAGCCTGGAAAGCGGTCATGGTGTACTCCTCATCCAGCAACAATTCCCCATGCTGATCAGGCTGGGAATGTTTCAATCCCTGGTCCTGTAATTGTTCCCATGACATTCCAAAATATTTATCCATAGGATTAGCAACATAGGGCCATCTTGACATTCCATCGACAAATTCTCCGGAACCGGGTGAGGGAATATCACCCAACGACTCAAGGTAATCCCTGAACATAAAGCTCTGTCCTCCACCTCCAAAGATAGAGGCTCCGTTATTGGCATATAGTACAGGATTTTGATAGATTTCAGTGTGTTTCGAATTACTGTGCCATTTACCGTAGTATTCACACCGGTAGCCATTCTCCGATAATATTTCGTCGAAGGTAGGCATGTTCATCAACGACTCATCGTCAGGATAATAAGCCCCCTCATTGGTACGCATACCCGTATTCTCAATAGTGTGACCGGTGAGAATCGATGACCTTGCAGGGCAGCAAACTGCGCATGGTGTATAGGCATTGGTAAAGTTAGTCCCCTGCCGGGCAAGCCGGTCGATATTCGGGGTCTCCAATATTGTGTTACCTGAAATACTTAGCGCATCGTAACGTTGTTGATCCGTCATGATGAATAAAAAATTCTTTTTCTGGGTCTCCTGACCCGCAGTTTGGAGATTTGCATTGGTCAGAAGTACACATACCCCTAAACCGTATAATGTTGAGACTTTTCGCATTCGGGTTACAAGTTAAAATTTATCATAAACAATTGTTTTTCTGATTTTCTTTTCCTCAATATACTCCACTTTCATAAACAAAAGATTAATGAATAATTAATTGTCATTATTCCCGTAGACTTCAGTCTGCTATTTTCCGCAAAATTCAGTTCCGGGTAGTAAATACAATTCGTTCAGACCGGTTCATGAAAAATCACTGCCGGTTTTTGGTACGTGCATTAATATTGTATTAAGGGGAAATTAAATAGCAGATCGTATGTTTATACCAGATAACTCTGAAAATAACGTTATAATCATTGTAATACCAAACCAAATCTATCTCTATGTTAAAATTAAAAATATCTGTACTCCTGCTGGCTGCACTCACTTCCTGCAAGCAGGAAAAGGAAGAAAAGATGAACTTGCTGTTCATCATGACCGATCAACAGCGTTATGATGCATTGAGCCTGGCCGGAAATACCGTACTGGAAACTCCGAATCTGGACAGGTTGGCCCGACAGGGGGCCTGGTTCAGAAATGCCTATACTCCCTGTGCTGTCTGCGGACCGGCCCGCGCCTCCATTCTCACAGGGCATACAGTCGAAAAGACAGGTGTAAACACCAACAATAAATCCTACGCTTATGACGAAGAGGTGGTGATGGCCATGCCCACTTTTGATGAGATACTCACTGAAAACGGATATCACAGCGAGTATTACGGGAAATGGCACGTTCTAAGCTCCCATGCCCAGGTCTACAAAAATCCCAAACTTGAATCGGAAAATGGCCGCTCCGTCTTTGGACCCGGTGGACAAAGCCATGTGTATATGGATTATCTTGACAAACATGTTCCCGTAAGGCCACTAAAACCGGGAGAATTGTACGATACCTTCACAAAACGGCCCTATGAAACTGATCCGATGGACAAATTTCATGGAATGAACCCCGAAGAATTCGAAGAACTGAATCCAAGACGCGTACAACCGGATCTGCACGGCCGCCTGATGATCCCCGCAGAACACAGTTTAACTGCATTCCAGGCGAAGGAGACCATCGATGCCCTCGAAAGGTTGAAAGATTCGGTATTCAGTATAACCTGTTCATTTCATTTTCCGCATGCTCCCATTCTGCCCACCGATCCATATTACAATATGTATCCGGCAGAAGCTATGATACCACCGGTCAGTATCGGTGATGATATGGAAAACTCCCCGTACAAAACGGCCAATGGCCGTCCCGGAATGCCCGAATATTCGGACCCACAGAAGATCAGGTATATGATCTCCAACTACTACGGTATGGTGAAGGAGATTGACGATTGGGTTGGGAAAATACTTGATAAACTCGACGAATTGGAGCTGACCGATAATACCCTTGTGATATTCATGTCTGACCATGGCGAAATGCTGGGGGCACATGGCATGCGGGAGAAAAATGTTTTTTATGAAGAGTCATCGCACGTCCCGTTAATGATTCGCTTTCCCGGAAAGATCGAATCCGATCTTACTATCGATGGTTATGTTTCATTGATCGACCTGTTCCCGACCATTCTCGATTACCTGGGAGTGGAACCACGTGAAAGTGACGGAAAAAGCCTCCGGGGGTTGATCGAGGGTACGGACCGGGAACATGGCGAATATGTGGTCACAGAGTGGAACTACCGGGGTGATGTTGCCCCAAATTATATGGTGGTGAAAGACGGATGGAAATTAATGATCCCCTATTCTGTAGAATCTACGGTAATCAACGCCATGTACGACCTCAATACCGATCCCCATGAAATGAATAATCTGCTGGGAAATAACCCGGACAGGGACAAGTATGAGCAAAAGGTTGAAGAGCTGCGGGAATGCCTGCTGGAATGGCTCGAAAAGAATAATTCAGAACATTACGAAGGTGTAAACAACCGGCAGCTGATTTGACAACTTGTAGAGCCAGGGCATGCCCTGGCTCATTTATTACGGGGCCGGTCATTCAACCGGCTTTACGTCACGTTTTCGTATATGTCGCAAATTTTGCCTGTCTCTACATCAACCTTAACATAGCTGTAGCGGCCCACAACACCGCTGCCTGGCCATGGTAGTCCCCTGTGATCCTTGGCCGCCGCAGGTAGTGCTTCTCCCTGCTGTTGGCATTGGTCCACATGCATACGTCGATCACCTCCCCCTTTTCATTGACAAATCCGGCCAGGGCGGTCCACCCCTTTTCCACCGCGTCCATGTATTCCTCCCGGGGCAGGATGCCCAGGTCAATCCCCGTCATCATGGAAAAAAGAAACATACCGGTACAGGAGGGCTCGGCAAAACTTTCCGGGTTATCGATCAGCTGGTGCCACATCCCATCGCTTCCCTGGTATTGCAGCAATGCCGCCATCATCTGGCGGTATGCCTCCACCATGGGTGCATAATGGGGATGCGATTCCGGGAGTACAAGGAGCACTTCTGCCATGGCAGCGGCTCCCCAACCGTTTCCTCTTCCCCAGTAAAAAGGGGCATCGCTCCGGTGATAAAAAAGTCCGTTGGGACGCTGCAGGCTGTCGATATAAGTCACCAGTTGAAGGGCTGCCCGGTCCAGGTACAGGTCGTCCTGCAGCGCCTTGTATGCCTGAACCTGCAACGATCCTACCATGTACATGTCGTCCACCCAGAAGCGGGTCAGCGACGTCAGTCCATCCTCCCTCGGATCCTTATACTCATCATCCGCCAGCTGCCGGGCCATCTCAAGGTAATTCCCGTTCCCGGTCTGCCGGTAAAGTTCAAAGGGCCATATACCAAAAACATTGAAGTCAACGTGCCCTGACCGGTATTTGCGCTTCTCCTCGTAATAGGGAGTAAATCCCTCCTCCACCTGCTCCAGGATCTCCCAGTTGCTGGTCTCATCGGCAAAGATCAGGGCGCCGTAATAAGAACATACCTTCTGGTACCGCCATCCAAAACGGCGGTTCACGATATTCTCCACAATGCTGTTGCCAATCTCTTCGGGATGGGTTCCCGGAGCAAACTGCAGCCCGGACACCTGCTCCGCTGCAGACTGGCCATGTACATTAGTAAAACTGCTTATCAACAGGGCCATGATAATGGCGCTACAAAGCGATGGAAATTGAATTTTCATATACATAATTTTTAGTGTTTTCTAATCAGGTTATGGAAATCAAGATGGAGGAACTCCCCGCCATGACTGAAGGATATGGTTTCATCCTTCCTGTCGCCCTGCACATAGGGAGCATCATAACGACGATAGTTCGTGTTGACCACCGCGTCATCGATCTTAAAATCACCGTCGAACTTCAACGCATACAGTTTCTCCCCGGAATGGTATTGCAGTTCCAGTTTTCGCCGGTGAAATTCCACATTGTTGTTGCGTATCCGCATAGTGAAGGCTTCAAACGACCCGTCTTCTGCCTTCGATCCGGCTTCGGTGATCCAGTATGACTTTTTTCCCTGTAAAATAATATCATCCATGGCGGTATCCCGGTATGCAAAATCCCCGGAGCCAATCATGGCACAGTAGGTATCCCCCAGCTTCCCGAAAATATAATTCTCTGAAATCCAGGCAGTATCAAACAACCGGGTGGGAAAGAACGCCCTGGTATAATCCAGCAGGTCCGCCTCCATGATCCCCTTTCTCCGGGGTATTTTGTAGATGGAAAGATTCACACGCTCATCCTGCACCGAATGGGGAAAATGACCGTACCCGGTCCAGTAGTTGGGCGACTGTGCCTTCGATTCCTTCTCCCGTGCAGGATGGTTGTGGAAGATGGCAAATTGATCCCCGATGTTCATCCCAAAGACATGCTGCTGATCGGCATAATCGCCGGGCTGGTGTCGCTGCACGGTATACATGGAATAGTCCGCGGTCTTGTAAGTGTAGGTATCCCCTTTCTGGATGGCCACCCCGTTGTACTGCGGATTGAGGATCCGCGAAACCGTTGGCTCCAGGTGAAACCATTTCAGCAAAAATAAATCCATCACCCTGAAATCACTCACAAAAGCGTTGGTAAACATATTGCAGTTGCGTATGTGTGCCAGGGAGTTACGGATGATGATCGGATTAGTAAAGGCCTCCATCCCCCACTGCATCATCATGCTCCGGTTGTCGGATCCGTAATATCCTTCATCCTTTAATTCTGTAAGATCAAGGCCATTGCTCTGCCGTATGACCAGCGTGGAGGTGTCCATGGCAATGGACCTCAGCACCGGGGGCAACTGGTAATTTTTGCTCACCATCATGCCGTACATCATCCCGGGTCCGATCTCTTCGCCGTTTCCCCAGTAATAGTTGGTTAGTCCCCCGAAATCTCCATCCTCTATGCCAGTACGGTTGTTCTGGTATGCCCTTCCACTCACTGAAACAAACAGGGTGCCGGTGGTCTGACTGGCAATGTCATAAAACAGGAGGTCCATGATAATCCGGCACTTCTGCACCAGCTCCTCATCACCGGCATAATCGATCAGGTTGATCAATGCCCCGATGTCTTCCTTGTAATATACATTTGAATAGTACTCGATAAACCCGTATTTCCACCGCATCTCCAGCCACTCCATCGCCCTGGCCCTGGCACGCTCCATGCGCTCCCTGCCGGTGAACCCACTGCTGGGGAATACCGTATCAGGATATAGCTTCCCCACCAGGTACTCGGCCGATGCAAACAACGCCTGGTGGTTTTCACTCCAGTAGCACATGGAATTCTCACCCGGTTCGTCCCACCAATACCTGAAATTGAACAGCACCTCCTCGATTTTTGACATATATTCCGCAGGGATCCGGTCGACATACTCATACAGGATCCGGATCAGGTTCACCAACCGGAAATCTGAACAGTCATATTCGTTCCTGATATACTCCAGGGTTCCGTCCAGGCGCGACCAGTCGATATTGACCGAATCCTTAACCAGTTCGTAATAGAGCTGGCTCTCCTGCAGGTTGATGGGTGTGGAGGGCCGTAAAGGATATACAAAGTTCTTCGATTTCTTCTGAGCCTCCGCCTGGATACCCAGGCTACCCAGGATTAAAATCAGGATCAGGAATTTTGAGGTACGCATTGATTCATATTTTTTGTTGGTTATTGCTCCATTGAAGCCAGTCTCTTTACCTCCTTTAGGAGGCTTTCGAAACTATTCATTTCACCTTCACGCGCATTGCATGAAGTTACCATTACGGCAAAATGTTTCAGAGGTTTGGAGATGTATAGGTATTGTTTGCCATCATCCAAATGTTCTGTTATAGTTGCTTCAGAAAATACCAGGCCCGCTCCCACTTCCACCTTTTCAGCTGCCACATCCTCGGGATGTATGCCCCAGGTTGCCACATAATTCTCACCTTTCAGCACTTCCAGACCTTGAAAATAATTGAGTCCTGTTACAAACTGCACCGGCTCCCCGGTCATGGAACAAGCCTCCACTTTCGCCTCACGCCTGTTATCGTACACCGTCACACGAACCATGATATCCACCTTTTCCTTTTTGTATGAAACTCCTTCCGATAGCATCTCCATAACTGCATAACCTTCGCCATTTTCTACAATAGCAGAGCGCCTGGAAACAGGGTGCAGGTCCACCACCCTCTTTCCGTCCCACAGCTTTATTCCCCCCAGTCCAACCGTGTTCCCTACCTTGTAATAATCTGCACCCCAGCCTGCACGTTGCTCCTCTTTATCAGGGTACCAGTGCTTTTCACGCAGTTCCAGCCCCGGCTTCGCCTTTGAATAGAGGTCAATGGCGGCCTTTTTGTGAAAATAGAGTCGCAGGCCGTACCACTGGTTTTCAATTGCGGGGCCATGATGCTCCAGTTTATTGAAAAGATTGCCGGAGGCCGATGCGACAGAATCCATCTGTACGTTTTCCCGGCGCTTCATGAAGAGGCTGACATCGGTTTTTGCCTGTCCGTAACCAACTCCCTGCCATAAGAACAGGAGCATGCTCACGCGTACCATGGAGATTATGATCCCGCTGTGTGATTTTCTGATCATTTGATATTGAATTTGAACCATTCACTTCCCGGTCCTGCATACATAAAGGTAAAGCGAAATACAGCTATGGGCGCTATCGGAAACTGAATTTCGAGAAAGCTCCCCACCGCGATTTCCGGTCTTTTTGAAAAAAGATCCGGGTATTGTTCCGTGCCTGCCCCCATATTGATGAACCACGCATTTTCCAGGGATATCCACTTGGTGTTTAGCCATGTAAAGTGCGAACCAGCATAGGTGGAATAGTATGACTGGCCGAATATTTCTCCCGTGCGCAGCCCCAGCACATCACCCGATCCTTTGATAAACCTGTACTGGTCCGTTGCGGTGGTATATCCTGTCCTGGCCCATGCCGAAAGCTGAATAATTTTCGTGAGCGTCTTGTGGTATTCCCCTTCCAGGTTCACTGCATGGTAGCTCTCCGTGCCGTTCAGTCCAAGCGCCAGGTTATAGGTGAGAACGGAAGTGTATCCATCCTTGCGGTGTCTTTTTTTATTCACGGTACCAATGGATTCCGACACCTTCATATCCAGAAAATTGTAATTCTGCTCCGGAACGTGCACACCAAGATCCAGGTCTTCCTGGCTCAGAATGTTGTGGTTGATTTCATGTTTCAGGTAGCGAAGGGAAAGGTTGGGTGAGAACCTGTACTGGTAATCCAGGTGCCAGGGGTTTCCCAGTTCTGCATATATTTCCGTCTTGTTAAAGGGCGCCAGCATCAATGCGGCATATTCGGCCGTGGTTCCATCATCTGTTACAGTAATGTTCCTTTCCAGGAATACGCGCGTTTCCATCCCCTTTGTAAACCCAAACCTGGCGGTCATATTTTTGTAGAGAAGCTGACGTGGCAGTCCCAGACTGAAATCCCACTTTACCCCGTTGGGATTCTTTTCCCAGGCGATCTTCAGCTTGGCATTGCTGCCGAGGAAATTGTCATCTCCTGCCCCCAGCCTGTAGTTATAGTCATTTTCACTGCTGTGGTCGATGGTAAACAGCGGGTAGAACTTCACAGCATCCAGCGCCTCGATCTTCAGGATATTGCCTTCCTGTGATGCAACGATCTCATAATCCACGTTAGCAAAATTCCCGATGTTCCACACCTTGTTCATAGAAGTATCGATCTCCCCGTACCGGACCCAATCGCCCTCCTGAAACAGCAGTTCATTTTTAACGATCAGGTCCCAGGTGATCCAGTTTTTCTCAATTACGATCCGGTCAATTTTTATGGAATCTGCCGGGTTTACCTCCGGCGCAGACACTTTCTCCTGTCCAAATACCCTGGTTCCCGCAAAAACGGCAAACAACAGGCTGAACAGCAACAGGCTGGACTTATTCATAGGTTCATTGTTGTAGGTGCATAGGGTGAACCTTTTTTCAAAGATTCCTGGGCAAGATATGAAATGGATGTGAGAATAGCAATGAGGGAGGGCGCAGAGAGCAAACGCTTGCGTGGGGAGTGCAGGAAT
>JBBDIE010000190.1:0-10874 GCA_040880545.1 Bacteroidales bacterium
AGGTAATCACTGCTGGATGGCGAATCTCTGAAGAATTATTCATGCAGGATGCCCTTCCGATAGTGTCAAACGCAAAACTGAGGGTCTCTTATGGTATTACAGGAGAAGATGCCGGTGATCCGTTCCAGTATGTGGAAGGATATTCAACCTCCGGTGGCGGTGGTTTTGAATTTACCGAGGGAGTATGGACAGAAGGTGCTTCTGCTCCTCCCATCGTAAATCCGAACCTAACCTGGTTCAGTTCCACGATCACCAATATTGGATTTGATCTCGGATTGTGGAAAAACTCCCTCTCCTTTGAATTTGACGTGTACCAACGTCTCAGGGAAGGTCTGCTGGCCAGGCGAAATGTATCCCTGCCCAACACCTTCGGTGGCGAGCTTCCACAGGAAAATCTGAACAGCGATATGGTAAGAGGGATTGAAGCCGGTGTAGCTCTAAAAAAGAATGTTGGCGAGTTCTACTATGAAATCAGGGGCAATTTTAATTTGGCCAGAACCATGAACCGGTACAGGGAAAGAGGACCGTTCACCAGTTCATACGACAGGTGGAGAAACGGCAATATCAACCGTTTTAATGATGTTGAATGGGGATATGTCCTCGAAGGACAGTTCCAGAACGAGGAGGAGATCATTATGGCGCCACCCCAGAATGGCAACAATGGAAATATCCAGGAATTGCCGGGTGATTTCAGGTACAAGGACCTGAATGGCGATGGAGTCATCGATGGCAGGGATCAGAAGCCCATGTTCTATGATGGAACCCCAAAACAGTACTACGGACTGACCCTGGCCATGCGATGGAAAGGATTTGACATGTCGGCCCTGATACAGGGTGCCGGAAAATACACAGTCCGGTTCAAGGAAGTGTATGCCGAGATGTTCGCCTTCCGCGGTAACTTACCTGCCTATTTCTATGATTCATGGACCAGGGACGATGCAGGAATGTGGAGTCCGGGCACATGGCCCGCAAACAGGTATATTGCCGATGTGGGTTCCATGTACAAGGAAAGTGAGATGTGGAGAAGGGATGCATCCTACCTGAGATTGAAAAATATTGATCTGGGATACACTTTCAGAGGTCAGGCATGGACCTCCAGGCTCGGTATTGAAAGCCTGAGATTTTATGCAAACGTCTATAACCTCTTTACCATTGCGGATAGTTTTGTAAAACCATTTGATCCTGAAAAAATTGAAGGGTCCTATAGTGCAGGTCTTACATATCCCCTGACAAAAAGTTACAATGTAGGCGTTAACCTTAATTTTTAAAATTCCGAACAATGAAACTAAAAAGAATATTCTATACAGCATTTCTGATGCTCTTCCTCATAGGTTGTGAAGATGTATTGGATATTGAACCAACAGATATTATATCTGCTGACCAACTTTTCTCTGATCCGGGAGGTGTCAAGGTATTTATGGCCAACCTATATTTCCAGACGCCGGTAGAGGACTTTGCATATTTTCCACAAAATCCCAATAATGACAGCAAAAGTGTATTTCGTTACAACGGAAGCAGTCCGAATAACGGTGGCTTTGCCCAGGCCATGCATACCGACAATGCCATGCATAGTGAATTTGGTACAGGGATCAATCCCAACGACCAGTGGTGGGAGCAGAGTTATAAACTGATCAGGGACGTGAACGCGTTGATTGATATTGTACCTGAGCTAGACATCTTTGATGAGGAGAAACAATTGGTGAAGGCTGAAGCCTCCTTCATCAGGGCTTATACCTACTATGCACTGGCAAAAAGGTATGGTGGCGTTCCCCTGATCCTGAGCAAACAGGAGTATACCAGCGATGTGGAAAGCCTGAAGGTGCCCAGAAGTACGGAAAAAGAGACCTGGGACCTGGTACTGGCTGAATGCGATACCGCGGCCAAATACCTGCCCGAAAGCTGGCCGGCCGGCGACGACCGCAGGGCGACTAAATATGCCGCACTGGCTCTTAAATCAAGGGCGGCACTACACGCAGCCTCTATTGCAAAGTACTGGGACAGGGCTCCGCTCACCGGGGAAGCTGTTGACAAGGGACTCGTAGGAATAGCTGCTTCAGAAGCTGTGAATTATTACCAGGACGTTGTGGATGCCTCCGAGGAGATCATCAACTCGGGTCTGTTTGGATTGTACGGAGCCGGGGAAACCGATCCGGCAGTGGCTGCAGAAAACTTCAGGAAACTATTCGAAAATCCGAATATTGATAACAATGAAGTGATCTTTACCAAAGGATACACCCTGGTCGGAAATGAGAATACAGCCAACAATTATGAGATCTGGTACAATCCAAACCAGGTAAGACAATCGTGGCCGCATCCCGGAAGGATGAACCCGACCCTCGATTTGGTTGAGTTGTATGAAAGCTACAGTGGCACACCGGGTGATACCACCCTGTTTGAAACAGCTTCAGATGGCGAGGACTATTTTGGATTCGATCCTGCCAAAAACTATGTTCGGTATGATACCCCCTACCAGATCTTTGAAGCACGGGACGCCAGGCTCTGGGGAACAGTCATCCTGCCTGGTACAACCTGGAAAAACACAGAAATCGTTATCCAGGCCGGCTTAATTGAACCTGATGGTACGCCTAAACTCTATCAGAAAACAAGTTATACGTTAGATGGTACACAATATCATACCTATGGAGCTGCAGATGTCTCCATGTACTCAGGATTTGATCCCGCCGGTGGAAACCATTCCCGCACAGGATTCCTTTTCAAAAAATTCCTGAAGGAAGGTGAAGATGTGATACCAGGTTGGAATAACGGAACCCTTGACTGGATAGACATCAGATATGCCGAGGTTTTGCTGAACTACGCAGAAGCAGTTGTAGAGGGCGAATTTTCCGATAAGAATACTGATGCTGCTAACGCACTCAATGAAGTGCGTAGCAGAGCGGCTCATAGTACGACTGTTCCGCTTACACTGGATAACGTCCTTCGCGAAAGAAGGGTCGAACTCGCTTTTGAACACAAGAGATACTACGACCTGGTGCGCAGAAGAGAATATCATATAGAATTCGACAACCGTTTAAGGCACGCTTTACTTCCTGTCCTTGACCTCAGGGGTGCTGAACCTAAGTACATCTTCATCAGGGATGAAGTGGGCGGACAAACCGGGAAAAGCGCTAATCCGCAGACATGGCAGTTGAAATGGTATTACAGGTCCATACCGGGTACAGGAACAAGCGGACTGGAACAAAACCCCCAATACTAATCTTAATATGAAATCATTATGAAGACAATAAATAAATTAATATTGATTCTGCTGGGAGTAGTACTCGTGACTTCATGTGAGCTCGATAACTATGACTTCCCGGAATCATCCATCTACGGGGCTCTAATAGACCAGGAGACTGGCGATACTGTACAGTCAGATATCTATGACGGAGCCAGGATCGCCCTTATCGAGATCCATGAGGATTTTGAAAATCCACAACGGCAATACCTGACAATCAAAACAGACGGAACATTCAGAAACGACCTGATGTTTGAAGGTCTTTATGCAGTTCCTGCCATAGAAGATGGTAATTTTTATCCGACTGATTCCACTTCGGTCACTATTGACGGTGGTGAGTCGGAATTTAACCTCGATGTATTACCCTACATCAGGATTAAAGATGTTACCATGGCTATGGAAGGTATGGTCCTGACCGCAACCTTCAAACTTGAACAAACAGCGCCTGACAGTATAAATA
Source organism: Bacteroidales bacterium (assembly GCA_040880545.1). Lineage (GTDB taxonomy): Bacteria > Bacteroidota > Bacteroidia > Bacteroidales > M55B112. Next base: position 3,696 of record JBBDIE010000190.1, read on the forward strand.
TATTGTTTGCCAATGTGTTTGCACATACCGAACCTACTGTAGGAAAACCCCACAGATTGGATGACGAAGAGCTGTATATTAATGCTGCTGCTGTACCGGACCAGGAATATTCCATATCATGGGATATAAGCAGGTCCAGGTCCCTGAAGGCTGAAACCCCATACCACTTTAGAATCGGGGCAATTATCGATATGCCGGGGGCCAGATACAATTATGCGCCGGCAGTGAGACTGACTCCTACCAAAAATTAAAACGTTATTTTATCACAATAAAAAAACCGGCAGGGCCTTTGTCTCTGCCGGTTTTTTACTAATAAGCTCATTGGGATTCATGGCGGACTAATATTATTCAGGCTGGGGTATGAATGCGTCATAACTGATCAAGAAACAATCCGGCTTTCCGTTACAACGGATCCAGTCCGAACAACAGCGGCGTTGTCTCGGCGCAGCACACAGAGGCAGCATGCATAGCAACCGGGATGAAGGTCTCACTGCCAATAATCACGACCATTGCTGGGATCAGGCCTATAAACTGATCCGGGATGTGAATTCATTGCTTGATATTGTACCTGATCTCGACATCTTTGAGGAGGAGAAGCAATTGCTGAAAGCTGAAGCATCATTCATCAGGGCCTATACTTATTACGCACTGGCAAAACGGTACGGTGGTGTTCCAATGATCCTGACCAAACAAAAATATACAAGCGAAATTGAGAGCCTGAAGGTTCCCAGGAGTACTGAGAAAGAGACCTGGGATCTGGCCCTTTCCGAATGTGATACCGCTGCCAAATACCTGCCCGATAGTTGGCCCATTGGCGACGACCGCAGGGCAACGAAATTTGCCGCCCTTGCACTGAAATCTAGGGTGGCTCTGCATGCTGCCTCTGTGGCTAAGTTCTGGGGCAGGGCTCCGCTCACCGGAGAAGCTGTTGACAAGAAACTTGTGGGAATGGATGCTGCTGATGCAGTGGGCTTTTACCTGGCAGTTGTGGATGCCTCTGAGAAGATCATCAATTCAGGTCGCTTTGAATTATACGGAGCAGGAGAAAATGATCCGGCTGTAGCTGCCGAAAACTATCGAAAACTTTTCGAAAATCCGAATATTGAAAATAGTGAAGCAATCTTTATCAAAAGATTTATGGCACCCGCTTCTCCAGGTAAAATGCCTGTTGTTGACTTCTCAATTCCTCCCGAAATTGAAATCGACCCTGGTAATTCCTTTCCCTATCAATCAGTCCTGCAGCAGTTCCTCCCCCGGTTACGGCCTTTGTGATTGGATTCCCCTGCCTTGCCACGAACATTATGATCCAGCCACTCCACTTAATTGACAGCCTCTAAATAGAAGTAAAGCGCATAGGGCAAAAAAAAGAGGCTGCCCTTTGTTACGGACAACCTCTTCTTAAAATTTGTACAAAAACTATTTACTTACTGTCTGTCCATAATGTCCAAAATACTCATGAACATTATGATCCAGCAACTCCACTTAATTAACTAACTCTACTTAACGAGAAGTTTGTCAATATAAGTTCTGCGATTCGATTCAGACTTGATAATATAGTAACCTGGTTTCAGGCTTTCAATATTCAATTGCGAAACATTGCTTCTTCTAAGAACAACCGCTCCAGTGATGGAGTAGACCTGTACATTATCTACAACACTCTCCTTGAAGTAAACAACATCACTAGCAGGATTCGGATAAACCCCGATAGAAGACTGGCTGGCAACTTTGTTGTCGAAAACGCCAACTGTTGATGAAGACTTTACAATTGTTGCAGTGTCAGCTTCTTCACCTGATCCTGTTATCTGCCACTCAATGGTTGGCTCCTCGGAACCACCTTCAGCGGTAAGTTTACCAGCAGTAACTAACTCAGCCAATTCGTCTTTCATGTTGCGGCCAATCACGATCATACCACCTGTTACATCAACCAATCCGCCATCACCAATATCGAAGTCAGGCGTATTAATTACACCACCTGTGGTAACATAAGTTTCAGCTGTCCAGCTAGGATTACCAGGATCATTCACTGTAAATTTGTTAACCAGTACATTCAGGGTACCAGCAACCTCCAGAATGGCTGTAGAGCTCACACCTTCGTCAGGATTTACAAGTCCAACATGGAAACGATGCAGGGCATTCACAACTCCACCAGCTTCAATGATCATCTCACAATCTAATTTATAACCAACAGCTGACCAGGCACCATCCTTATGTGTAGTGAGAACACCACCGTCCTTCACATACAATACTCCGGCATAATTTCCACCGTCACCCATTACGAGCTGGGAACAATGGGCTGAATCCGTCACAATGCAATCGGCATCACCAGATGCGTTAAATTGAGCCTTCAGGTCAATGGTCATGGCTACTCCATCTTTCCAGAAAGACGGATCAGCATTCCAATCGCCTTCTGCAGCAGTTGTGCTCATAAGACTCCAAGGAGTATTTTGCGCCAACAGACCAATACTTGCAATAGCAAGTGCAAAAGTTAAAAAGTACTTGTTTTTCATAATAGTAAATTTAAATTTGGTGAATAAGTTTAATTGGTTGCAATATAAGATCAACCGATTAAAAGGATATTAACCATCCATTAACAGAAGATTAATCTGCTGGATAAAAGCATAGTTTATTCTGGTAATCAATGATTAAGGACTTCATTTATAAAATTTACATTTCCGGGAGCATGTAACCAACCAGGAATTATTGCGATAAAATCCCGACCGATCAATTAAATCTCATTGATTAATGTCGAATTAATACCTTGTTAAGCGTTCATTATACCTTCAGGCATATATTTATATGTATAATTTAAATCCCTAAAAAAATACTTCCATGAAAAAGGTATTGCTTTTATTGTTTATCTGCCTTAGCGCAACAGGATTTACACAGGACAAGGAAAAAACACCACTCTATCCAACATATAAAGGGCTCGTGATGTCTGGCTACCAGGGTTGGTTCAGAGCCGATGGTGATAAAGCCGACAGGGGATGGGGTCATTACGGCAGGGGCAGCGCATTCGATGCCGAAAACAACACCATCGATATCTGGCCGGACGTAAGTGAATATAAAAAAACCTACAAAACCAGCTTTTCCTATCCCGATGGATCCAGCGCAAAAGTATTCAGCTCACTCGATGAAAGCACTACGGATTTGCACTTCAAATGGATGAAGGAGTATGGAGTCGACGGTGTATTTATGCAGCGATTCTATGGCGTAACCCGGGGTGGTGACCACCGGAAACATGCGGACGAAATATTACATAATGCATTTAAAGCATCTCAGAAATACGACCGGGCCATAGCAGTTATGTATGACCTTTCCGGACTACGGCCCGGGGCAGACGATTGTTCCAGGGTGATAGAAGACTGGAAACATTTGGTGGATGACCTGAAGGTTAAAGATTTTGGTGACAAGCAGACCTACCTGCATCACCGTGGCAAACCCCTGGTGACCATCTGGGGTGTTGGCTTTCCCGACCGGCCATACAACATCAGGGAAATTGGATTGAATCGCCTGATCGATTTTCTTAAAAACGATCCGGTTTACGGTGGTTGTACCGTAATGCTCGGCGTACCGACCCATTTCAGGGAACTGGATAAGGATTGCCTGCCGGATCCATATCTCCATGAAATTATCGAATCTGCCGACGTCGTACTTCCATGGATGGTTCAACGGTTTACACCGCTGGTACATAAACCCATGTCTAATTTGCGGGACCACATCATCGCCGATATCAAATGGACCAGTGAACGTGGCGTCGATTACGTTCCCATTGCATGTCCCGGATTCAGCTGGCGTAATCTCTCACTTTCAAATCCTGACCTGGCAAGATACACAGCATACGGAGCCATCCCCAGACTTGGCGGTCAGTTTTACTGGGATCAGCTGGTGACAATGATCAATGCCGGGGCAGAAATGATCTATGTGGCCATGTTTGATGAAATTGATGAAGGAACTGCCATCTTTAAGGTGTCGGATAATCCTCCCAATAGCGATAAGGCACATTTTATAGACAATGATAGAATGCCGTCCGACCACTACCTGTATCTCACGGGCCAGGGTGCCAGGATGCTGAGAAAGGAGATTCCGCTTCAGCAGGAGATGCCTGTTAGATAAAACCGATGAACGTTACAATTATTAAATTTGTACTATGAAAAATATATTAATTACAGCCGGTATCCTGGCGTTATTGCCAGCATGTTCAGGGGGAAGTAAAAAAGCTTCCGGAAATAACGAGAAGGAAATTCCGAACGTACTCATGATCATCGTGGATGACCTTACCACCACGTTGAGTTGTTATAATCACCCGATGGTAAAAACACCAAATGTGGACCAACTTGCAGAGGAAGGAATACTTTTTGAAAATGCCTATTGCAATTACTCCGTATGTAATCCGAGCCGTTCGTCGTTTCTTTCCGGACTCTACCCCGAATCGATCAATATCCTCGACAACAGGAAAGGAATCCAGGAGGAACTCGGGGGCCGGGTAACCCTTCCCGGTATGTTCCAACAGAATGGTTATTACACCATGAGCCTGGGCAAGATCTTTCATACAATGAAGGAGGAGCACAACGATTACGAGGCCTGGGATGAAATTTACGGCTTTGGGGCAACGGAAAAAGGTAAAAATGGGGAGCACAGAAACATGTCGGGCGGAAACCTGAAATGGTGCTGGTGGATGGCTGCAGAAGGAGAAGATGAGGATCAGCCCGACGGCCAGGTCGCTGCAAAAGCGGTAGAATTCATAAATTCTGAACATGAAAAGCCGTTCTTCCTGGCAGTAGGATTTCATAAACCCCATGACCCGTTTATAGCGCCGAAGAAATACTTTGATATGTATCCACTGGAGGATTGCGATCCGCACCAGCTACCCGAAGGATGGGAACCTCCTTATCCGCATACCCTTCCCGGAGCAACAGAAATCTTTAACAAATTTACAGACCAGGACAAGCGTGAATTTCTCCGGTCATACTATGCCTGCAGCAGTTTTATGGATGCACAGTTGGGCAAGGTGATCAGTGCCCTGAAAGAGTCCGGTCAGTTGGATAACACCCTGATCATGTTTTTCGGTGATCACGGGTACCACCTCGGTGAACATAACTGGTGGAACAAGGTGACTATATTCGAAAAGGGAACAAATGCCCCGTTTATCGTTGCAGGGGCAGGAATTGAGGAGAAAGGAGTACGTTCGTCGTCGATGTTTGAATTTGTGGATATCTACCCCACCCTTGCCGACTACCTGGACCTTGAAATTGTTCCCGGCCACCTGGAGGGAAAAAGTTTCGCGGCCATCCTGAAAGATCCTACCCTCCCCTTCAGAAGCGAGGTTCGTGCAGTTGTCAGCAGAGGTAATATGCTTGGCAAAACGGTCAAAAATACAGCATGGAGATACATTGAATGGGATGAGGGAAATAAGGGAAGAGAACTCTATGACCAGGTGAATGATCCGCTGGAATACAATAATCTTGCCGAACAATCTGATCATCAGCAGATTGTTTCTGAAATGCGAAAATTACTGTATAAGGAATAACTCGGTTGTTTTATAAAAATTCGACGAATTTTATTCTCAATTGTCCATAAAAAACCGATCCATGAAAATAATGAAAGTTACAGGTATCCTTATCACCCTGTTTCTGCTGCTGGGCTGCACCTCAAAAGATGGAGCCGGGAGTGAGGCAAAAGCGGTGATCAATTCCGACTCTCTGTTCATTTTTACTAAAAACAAGGCGCTGGAAATAGTAAAAAACGGATTCAGTGCAGGGGATAAATATGAAGAGGTCTGGATCCGTGATTACAACACCTTTATTGAACTTTCTGCAGACGTGTTCGAGCCTGAGATACTGAAAGAGTACCTGTTGGTCTTTTTCAGCATGCAGGGCGAGGATGGAAATATCATTGACGGCTATATTCCGAGAGAGCAGGTGGGCGGACTTGGATACGATTATATCTATTCCGAACTGGAACCGCGCTATGCGGGACATAAGAATACAGTGGAAACAGATCAGGAAACCTCGTTGATCCAGGCGGTATATAAATATGTACGAGCCACAAGCGACCGGACCATTCTCAATGAGTTGGTTGGCGGGACAGTTGTAAGGGAAAGAATGGAAAATGCCCTTCAGTTCCTGATGAATCACCGGTTCAACAGCGAATACGGATTAATATGGGGAGCCACCACTGCCGATTGGGGGGATGTGCAGCCGGAACACCACTGGGGCGTCTTTCTTACCGATGATACACACTACGCCATAGATATTTACGATAATGCGATGTTCCTTGTGGCACTCGACAACTTCATGGAACTGGTTCCTTCAGCAGGTGAAAAATGGAAGCAGGTGAGAGACAAGATTGCATCTAACATACGGAAACATCTGTGGGACAGTGAAAAACAGAAATTCATTCCTCATATATACCTGAATGGATCGCCCTTCCCGGAGGATTTTAATGAAGAGGAGGTCTTTTACCATGGAGGTACCGCAGTGGCTATTGAGGCCGGACTGCTCACGGAAGCTGAAATTATCAGCTCCCTTGAACAAATGTCCGACAATGTGAAGAAGGCAGGGGCTGCATCAATCGGACTGACACTCTATCCTCCCTATCCTGAAGGGTCTTTCAAAAACAAAAGCATGGTTCCCTATGGTTACCAGAATGGTGGTGACTGGACCTGGTTTGGGGGCCGGATGATCCAGCAGCTAATCAGATATGGTTTTGTGGATGAGGCATACGAACAGATACTCCCCATGGTGAAGCGGGTAAAGGAAAATGATGGCTTTTATGAATGGTATACCATTGACAACGAGCCAAAAGGATCTGGAACTTTTCGGGGCTCTGCCGGTGTATTATACAAAGCGATCTTGTTGTTTGAAGAGCTGGAGAAAACCGGTAACCAGTAGAGAAAATTACATTTTTGTAAAACCACACGTTATGAAACCTGGCGATTGCAAAATGATGAACTTATCGAAACATGCAACGATCAAATACCACAGTTCATCGGTTAGTTAATAAATTCAAAAGGGAAATAAATTATGGGAAAGTATGTGATACTCCTGTCCATTGTCTGCTGCCTGAATGGCAATAAAATATTAGCCCAACTGCCATTAAGTACATCCATGTCGATTGAAGGGTATGTAAACCGATCAGGAAATTACCTGATGCAGATCGGTGACTATTCAGAGGTGAAAG
>JBBDIE010000191.1:0-10825 GCA_040880545.1 Bacteroidales bacterium
AGAAGGGTTACCAGTGTATCAAGTCCCTGCTCGAGGAGCAATAGCTTATCTTTATGCAATTCCTGCAATTTTTCCGATAATTGTTCGTGTAGAAGCGAAGGTATTTTGGAAAGGTGTTCCTCGCCGTCTGAGGTAAGGGTAATATTCACCACTCTTTTATCTCCCGATTTTGGGAGCCGGGCCACAAAGCCTTTCTTTTCCAGCCGTTGAATAATGCCACTTGCTGTGCTCGAATTGAGGTTCAGGAATTTCCGGATATCCCCCTGTGTCGCTTGGAAATTGGGCGAATTATGCAAAAAATGGAGACACAATACCTGGGGTATGCTCACACCGTACTCCTTTTGAATCTTTTTTGATTCCAGGTTAATGGATCTGACAATCTTCCGTACTTTGATGAGTATCTCTGTAGTATCCATTTTTATAATAATTATCCAAAGATAGCTGAATTTAAGAAATTCATTCCTGGTGAACATTTATTTATCAGGTCAGAACATCATTGAAAGTTCATTTGTTATCCTTACTGTTAATAAAATATGCATTGAAAAATGTTTAGAACCGAAACACTTCCGGGGAATTCTGCTATATTTAAACCCTAATGTTATTTAAATAACAACCCATAAATCCTATGAAAGACGCTGAAAACGGCTATCACATTAGCTTTTTTAAACCAACCACCGAACGAGCACGGTTCAACAGGAACCTCGTGGTGTGGCTGGCATCTGTTTGGTTTATCACCATATTCGGATTCCAGATCGCACTTCGGGTAATGCAAAAACCGACACCGGAACCCTCTTTTACGATTTTCGAAAATGTATGGGACAACATCAGTAACAGCACTGCTACTGAAGGAGAAATCAGACAATTTGGTTTTTCCGTACTTTCTGTACTGGGAAAAGTTGCCATAACACATGATGAAAGAGTCATACTGTCGGAGGCCATGAGCTGGTCGGTATACAAACTGGTGCCCGACTCGCTTCAACCAGGTGTATACGCCGAAATGCAAGATTTTGCAGCTCTGAAAGCGGCAATCAGCAATATTTCCGATGAAGAATATATTGAGGCTAAGCAATTCCTGTCCGACAAGTATGGAAACCTGCTGGGGTTATCACCATACGACCCGCGCAGGATCGTTATCCCCATTGAACTTACGGTTAACAATATCGAATCATTGTCTGATGCGAGTGTACATAGTTTACCTTCCATCATGGAAAAGTACCTGGTGCATAATCAATCGGTACTTACAGACATAAAATTCCTGGGATTTCCGTTCCATTATTTTTACACAGCGGTCTTCCTGCTGGTTCTGTTCGTGGGGCTCTGCTGGATCTATTGTGTGCGGTCCGACCGCAGGAACAAGGTGTTGGGAATTGAAGATTAACCAGCCTACATTCAAAATTAAATATCAACAGATGAAAAAAATATTTCTCCCCCTGGTGATCATGACATTTCCGACAATCACTATGGCTGCTACTGCTTCGACCGAACTGGAGGGGAATTTCCAGGTTGGACCCGCAATCATTCTTTTATTTATTCTTGCACTGTTTGTCCTGGTGGGAATCGTCTTCAGGGCCAAAAACACCAATGATTATTATGCAGCGGGCCGGGGCATCTCCAAAGTGGGATCGGGCATGGCCATTGCATCCAACTGGATGAGTGCAGCCTCCTTCCTCGGCATGGCAGCATTGATGTATGGGTCTGGTTACCACGGCCTTGCATATGTTGTAGGATGGACCGGTGGATATGTGTTATTACTGATCCTGATGGCAGGACAGATAAGAAAGTATGGAAAATATACAGCTGCCGACTTTATAGGTGACCGATATTACTCCCAATCATTGCGGGCCGTTGGCGCCATTATCGCCATTTTCATTTCCATCGCTTATTGTGTGGGACAGTTTGGCGGCATCGGGCTCATGTTTAAATGGATACTGGGAATTGAATATACCCTGGCGGTGATCATCGGGGGAACTGTTGTACTGGCATACACATTGATATCGGGGATGTTGGGTGTAACCAAAAATATGCAGATCCAGTATGTAATCATCATTGTCTCTTTTTTGGTGCCGTTGTTTATTCTGAATTTTAAATTCGATTATTTCTGGCTATTGCCTCAGATTGGTTACGGATCAGTGGTTTCTGATGCTGTTACAGGAATTCCGCTGGCTGAAACGGGACAGTTGCTGAACTCCCTGGGACATGAATTTGCCATGGTCCCCGCACCGGAATTTGCCATGCCGTGGGATCCTGCCACAGGTCAGTCATTTTACCAGTGGATTGCCATCGCCTTTTCCCTGATGGTTGGTACGGCCGGTCTTCCCCATGTGATCCAACGGTTTTACGTGGTGCCAAAGGCCAGCGATGCACGTTGGTCGGTTGTATGGGGACTATTCTTCATTTCCATACTATACTGGAGTGCACCTGCCTATGCAGCATTTGGAAAGATTCTCTCCGCCAATCCTGAAGTGGGCCAACTGGCGAAGGATGCCATTGTGGTCTATACGGCACAACTTGGGAATGTTCACCCGCTGATCGTAGGCCTGCTTGCTGCGGGCGGTGTATCCGCTGCTTTTTCAACGGTTTCCGGACTTTTGGTGGCCGGTTCTTCTGCTTTCGCACACGACTTGTACGTGAAGGTGATCAATCCTGATGCGAAGCCAAAGAATCAGCTCATCGCGGCCAGGCTGGGAACAATCCTGATGGCCATAATCGTTACAGTGATCGCCCTGGCCAAACTGGCGTTGATCGCTGAATTGGTTGCCGTAGCATTCTCATTGGCAGGATGCACCATCTTCCCTCTGTTTCTGCTGGGTATATGGTGGAGTGGATCCAACAGGCAGGGAGCCATCGCCGGTCTCATTGCAGGTGGAACCGTTTCTGTAATCGCGTTAACCTATTTTATTGCCGGCAAGATGGGCGCCACCCTGCCGGCCCATGAGTTTATCAGTTACTGGCTGGGCGCATGGTATTTTGCCATATTTGGCGCACCCCTGGCTATTATCACCAATATTGTGGTATCCAGGTTTACGAAAGAAACACCTATTGAGATTCGTAAATTCCTGATAGAAAACGTACATTCTTAATGATCAGGATCGATAAATCCAAAAGAATACTGCTGGTCATCATGGGTGTTCTTACTGTTGTGGCCATTGTAGTGGCCCAAAGGTATTACGGTGATAAAAATTCATCCGTGGATCCCAGGATCGTGCCTGCCCGTAAACTCTATGAGAAGTACAACGGGTTTGCCATGGAAAACCAACCGGATTCCATATTTCACCTGATGGATACCATAGAGTCCATCTACAGTTCGGTTGAACATTATGCCACCTCATTCGAAGTTGGTGTATTATACAATAACAGGGCAGCAGCCTGGCTGACCATGGGGCTTTTCGGGGATTTTTACGACACAGAGGCACGCGACTCCCTGGTTGCCCTGGCCGACAGTGCTGTACGGGAGAGCATTACTATTTATGAAAATTGGAATGATCTTTATGGAGAGATCAGCGACGGGCAGGAGGAAAATTTTATCGAGGAATCGTTCCTGCAAGGTCTGGAAAGTTACCCGGAAGACTACCAGGATCAGTTCATTCAATCGCGTATTCAGGAAATTACAGAGGCTCAACAGGAGATCGACAGACGTATATCGGTAAGTTACACCAACCTGGGAATGGTACACCGTTACCGGGAAAACTATGACTCTGCGGCCATTTGTTACCAGTATGCACTGGAGCTGTGGGACAGGAACCTGACCGCGGAGAATAACCTGAACATTCTCCTGGGCAGGCCCTTGAAAAAACGAAATTTTATCCAGCGGATGTTTCCGCCGGACAGATTATAAACGTAAAATTACCCCAACATGAAACGTTTTACTTGTATCCTGTTATTCACAGGAATCATAGCCGGTACTGTGGTGACGGCACAGGAAAAAGAACAGAACTTCGGGATCAAATTCACAGGATTCGTAAAAAATGATTTTTTCTGGGATTCACGACAAACAACTTGTGCCAGGGAGGGACATTTTCTCCTCTGGCCGGCCCCGGAGATATTGGACATCCATGGCGTGGACATTAACAACAAACCCAATTTCAACTTCCTTGCCATTCAGTCCCGTCTGTCCATTGCCATAACGGGTCCCGAAGCGTTCGGAGCGAAAACTTCCGGACTGATCGAGGGAGACTTTTTTGCCCAGAGTGAGGACAATATCAACCTGTTAAGGATGAGGCACGCCTTTGTAAAATTCAACTGGACCAACACGGAATTGTTAACGGGACAATACTGGAACCCACTATTTGTAACAGACTGCTTCCCGGGTACCGTCTCCTTCAATACCGGAACCCCCCTGCAATCATTTGCCAGGAACCCACAGATAAGATTGACTCAATCATTCGGACCTGTAAAACTTATGGCCGCAGCACTTTCACAGCGTGACTATGCATCCCGAGGCCCGGCTCCCTACGACAATACAACCACGATCGGAAGCACCAGTTTCCTAAGAAATTCAGCTATGCCTGATATGCACCTGCAGGTTCACTACCATACCGATGCCGGTGAATCGGGTGTTTCGCTTGTAGCAGGAGCAGGGATCGCTTATAAAGTGCTGGTTCCAAGACTATCTTCCACCCAATTTATGATGACGCACCAGGTGAAGGAGAAGGTAAGCGGGCTCACAGCCATCGCTTTTACCAAAATTACAACTGTCCCAATCACCTTCAAACTGCAGAGCCGTTATGGTGAAAATATCGATGATGTATTGTCGGTAAGCGGGTTTGCCGTGAAAAACGTGGAGGATATGGTTACGGGGCGCCGTTCCTATACACCCCTGCAAAATCTGACATTCTGGGGGGAGATTCATACCAATGGTACAAAAGTTCAGGCGGGTATCATGGGAGGTTACCTGAAAAATCTGGGTACCAAAGATCCGATGTCTGATCCCGGCAACCAGGTATATGGCCTTGCCACCAATATTTCATCCCTCTACAGAATTTCACCGCGTGTGATCTTCACATCCAATAAAACCAAGCTGGCGGTGGAAATTGAGTATACGGCCGCTGCTTACGGAAGCGATTACGACGTAAATTACATTCCTCAAACAGTAGTTCCGGTGGCCAACGTAAGGGGGCTGATGAGTGTGATCCATTCCTTTTAAGTCGCCGTACCAGTATATTATAGGATCCTGCGGACACTGAAGCAGGGACCGTTTCGAAATACAAAATGGAATACAGGTCATACGACTATACGTTGCCGGGCCTCCCTGTTTTCTTCCTGTTCGCTGCAAAACAGCCCCATACACCCCTTCGAAAATATTCGAAATTTTTAATACATTTACCTGCTATCCAACCAACCCATTTGCCATGAAAAATCTGTTTTACCTCCCGGTCTTTCTGCTAATGATCGCTCTGTTTTCCTGCACAACCAAACAAGCCCCTACCCCGGAAGCATCTCCATACACCTGGAAAAACGTGACCACCGTGGGTGGAGGATTCGTACCTGGCATCATCTTTCATCCAACCGAACCCGCTGTCCGCTTCTGCCGTACAGATATGGGTGGCGCCTACAGGTGGAACGGTGATGATAGCAGGTGGGAGCCTTTACTTGACTGGCTGTCGTACAATGAGATGAACCTGATGGGCGTGGAGAGCATTGCGTTGGATCCTTCGGATCCGGACAGGGTATACCTGGCATGTGGGACCTATACGAACCCCAACGTACCTGACGGTGCCATCCTGTGGTCCGAAGACCGGGGCGAAACATTCCACCGGACCGATCTGCCTTTCAAGATGGGTGGCAATGAGAATGGACGGGGAAATGGGGAGCGGATGATGGTGGATCCCAACAATCCAGATATCCTTTACCTGGGCACACGCAAAAACGGCCTCTGGAGAAGCACCGACCGTGCAAAAAACTGGTCGCAGGTATCTTCATTACCCGATGTTAAAGAAACTCCACCGGAAGTTCCCGAAGGAGAAAACAGGTGGAGGGCAATGCAGCATATGGGAAGCGGAATTGTATTTGTACTGTTTGATCCTGAATCAGGGAACCAAGGCAAAAGCCAGGTAATCTATGCAGGGGTATCGCTGAGTGGACGGGACAATCTGTTTGTAAGCAGGGATGGCGGCACCACATGGCAACCCGTGCCAGGACATCCCCGGGATTACAGAATAACGCATGGAATTATGGCATCCAATGGCAATCTTTTCGTAACCTATGGCGATAATCCGGGTCCGGCCACCATGCGTAACGGGGCCGTCTGGAAACTCAATACAGGAACAGGTGTGTGGACGGATATTACCCCGGACAGGCCCGACCCGGAAGAAAACCGAGAGTTCGGGTACGCAGCTGTATCAGTGGATGCCTCAAATCCCGAATTTTTGGTGGTTACCACTTATCACAGGTACAGTGCCGGGGGCGAGGAAATATTCAGGAGCCTCGACGGGGGTGGAACCTGGAATCCCGTATTTGCAGGAGGGGTGGAATTCGATTATTCAAAAGCGCCTTACATCCGCCATACAGGAGTTCACTGGATGTTCGATATTGAAATCGACCCGCTGGATCCCGATCATGCCTTGTTCACCACCGGTTACGGTGGCCATGAAACATTCAATTTAACAGCTTCCGACAGGGGAGAAACAGTTGTATGGCACATCATGAGTACCAGCATTGAGGAGACCGTACCCCTGGAATTGTTAAGTCCGCCATCGGGTGGGCAGGTGATCACCGCCATCGGGGATTATTGTGGATTTATGCATGAGGATCTTGACCGGCCAGTACCCGGAGGATGTTTTGAAAATCCACATTTTGGAAATACCAATGGAATTGCCTGTGCAGAATTAAAGCCTGAGATATTGGTGAGGGTGGGAATTGAAGCGGCCAATCCTCCGGACCAGAACATCGGTTTTTCCCTTGATGGAGGCAAAAGCTGGCAACCTACGGCCACCATGCCTGAACCGGAATCACGGCACGGTCACATTGCCGTGTGCGCCGACGGCTCTTCCTGGATATGGACTCCACAGCGCAGTCCTGTCTTTGTAACAACGGACCAGGGTACTACCTGGACCAAAGCGGAGGGGGTACCTGCAGATCTTCGTGTCATCGCCGACAAAGTGGATCCCTCCATCTTTTATTCGTTGGATCTGTTCAATGGGAAATTGTATACAAGCAGTGATGGTGGTTTACATTTTACAGGACAGTCCCTGGAACTCACCAACGGGATACCGGAAAACCGGAGTGGACGCGGTGACGGACGGGGCGGACAGGATCGTCTTTATGCCACACCAGGCAAGAAAGGTGACCTCTGGCTGGCTGCATTCGACGGGCTGTATCACTCTCCAAACAGCGGAATAGATTTTTCACTGAAGAGCGGTGTGGAAGAAATCCATGCCTTTGGATTTGGCAGGGAAGCACCGGGAAGTGATGACCCTGCCCTGTACCTTGTGGGCAATGTGGGTGGGACAAGGGGGTTCTTCAGATCCGACGATTTTGCCAATAGTTGGGTACGCATTAATGATGATGCACATGAGTACGGACTAGTCATGCACATCACGGGGGACCCTAAAAAATATGGCCGGGTTTATGTGGGCACCCATGGCAGGGGCACCATTTACGGCGATCCGGTTGAAGCAGATAACTGAACCATTAGTGGATCTAATAATCCAGCAGAAGTTTTATCTGTTTTTTACCGACACTACACACTTTATAGACAGCCACTCCACTTGATAGACAGACACTATTTATAGGCGCCTTTTCTATGCTTCTTCCTGGCAGGTTTGTCGTAGCTCTTTTTTCCTGAATTATAGCTATCCTTCTTTTTGTAACCTGAATATCGTTCGCTTACCGAATTGTTGCTCCACTCCTTTCCCCCGTAGGACCTGCCCCTGCCTCCGGGAACTTTCTCCTCAGAGAGCTCCACCTTCACTTTGGAACCCTCATGCCTGATATCGCGGCTAAAGGACTGAAAAATAAGCGCTTCATGCTGCTTCTCCACCTCGAAGAAGGAGAATCCCTTCATGATATCGATCTTCCCCACATCCATCTGGCGGTTGTTGGTGGTATCCATGAGTAGTCCGATCAGTTTCGTGGGGTTGATATCGTTTTTGCTGCCAAGGTTGATATAGAAACGTGAAAATTCACTCCGGCTCCCGTTTTTCACAGGCTTCTCATTCCGGTCACCACGCTTATCTGCTTCCACATTCAGGTCTGGTGCATTTTTGTAATAATTCAGGAAGCGATTAAATTCAACAGACACAAACTTCTTGATCAACTCCTCTTTACTTAGCCACTCCAGTTTTTTGTAGATTTCGGGTAAAAACTCGTCGATCTGTTTATCGGCTGTCTCCACCTTCTCCATATTGCCGACCAGGTTAAAGAGTTGCTTTTTACAGATCTCTTTCCCGGTGGGTATCATAACCCGGTTAAATTCCTTCTGGGTAATTTTTACAAGTTCCTTGATCTTACCTGTTTCCCTGGTGTGAATGATTGAAATAGAGGTTCCGCTTTTTCCTGCCCTTCCTGTTCTTCCACTTCGGTGAATGTAAATCTCCAGGTCATCGGGCATGTTGTAATTGATTACATGGGTCAGGTCATTCACATCCAGTCCGCGTGCTGCCACATCCGTTGCTACCAGCATCTGCAACTGCCTTTTTCTAAAGCGGTTCATTACATAATCACGCTGTGCCTGAGAAAGGTCCCCATGCAGGGCATCGGCGTTGTACCCATCATTCATAAATTTTTCCGCAACATCCTTGGTCTCCTGCCGGGTCCTGCAAAATACAATTCCGTAAATATCGGGATTCATGTCGGCTACCCGCTTCAATACCTCGTAGCGATATTTAGCATGGGTCATATAATACTCATGAACCACATTATCTGCTCCTGCATTCTTATTACCCACTGAAATTTCCAGGGGTGAGTTCATATATTGATTGGCAATATGATAAACGCCCTTGGGCATGGTGGCCGAGAACAGCAGTGTCTGTTTTTCACTTGGGGTACCCGCCAGGATCGCATCCAACTCCTCTTTGAATCCCATCTGAAGCATCTCATCCGCTTCATCCAGCACCAGCCAGCGAATCTTCTCAATCTTCAATACCTTACGCTCAATAAGATCGCGTACCCGACCGGGTGTTCCCACAACGATCTGACCGCCTCTTTTTAATTTCTGAATCTGCTTATCGATGGGAGCCCCGCCGTAAACAGGGATCACATGAAAGTTTTTTGTGTATTTTGAATAATCCTTCAGATCGCTTGATATCTGCATACAGAGCTCCCTTGTCGGGCAGAGGATCAGTCCCTGAACTGCATTATCAGTCATATCGGCATTCTGGATAAGAGGAAGCCCGAACGCTGCCGTCTTTCCTGTTCCGGTCTGTGCCAGCGCAATCAGATCCTGCTTTTTTCCCAATATCTGGGGAATTACCTTTTCCTGGATGGGTGTTGCTTCAGTGAAACCTAATTCACTGACAGCCTTTTGAATGGAATCATCCAGTCCCATTTCATTAAATAGTACCATGTTTATTTTATGTTTTTTTGTATACCGATCCGAAAAGGTAGTTGGTGACAAAAATCATCGGATTTTACCCCGTGGCCGGGAACGCTCTCGCGGTATACAAAAACTCGGGTCTCCGTCTTCCTCCTTAAATCGAGCGGCAAAAGTAATCATTTATTCGGAACATACCATTAATAGTGAATGTAATTTAGAAACGGCACCATGGCTCTGTGGATTCATTCGCAGGTATATGCAGTGTCAAAATGACATTTTTTCAGTCTCAACCCTGTCGAAATGACGCACTTATGAAATATTAACAGCTACAATTTAATCGGGCAATTTTCTATTTTTCATTGATATTCAAAATTTTACAGAAATTGCCCGTTACCTGCCTTCGGAATGGCATTTCATTTGATCGTTTTTCAGTGAGAATTTAATTGAATGTTTAACTAAAATATGGAGGGAAAAATTATGACACTTGCCAGATTATCTAACAATTGGACACCCACGTTTCCTTCGATGCTTGATAAATTTCTTGAAGGAGACCTGATGGATTGGGGAAACTCAAATTTTGCAGGATCCAATTCAACACTGCCGGCTGTTAACATCAAGGAAGATGAGAATGAGTACATGATTGAAGTAGCGGCACCGGGAATGAAAAAAGATGATTTCAAAGTTCATTTCGACAATGGAAGACTGATGATTTCATCTGAGAAGAAGAACGAGGTGGAACAAAAAAATGGTGAATCCATCACTCGCCGGGAGTTCAGCTACAAATCATTCCAACGTTCCTTCAATGTTTCTGAACATGTAGTTGATAGCGACAAGATCAAAGCCAGTTACGTGGATGGGATCCTCAACATTCGTTTGCCAAAGAAAGAAGAAGTTAAACCCAAACCCGCTAAGGAGATCAAAATCTCTTAACCGGGTGAGCGGTCAGGATGTTGGTGATGAATCAAATTGTTTTACAAGTAATTCATCACAGTCCTCCGAAACCTTTAATTAGTGGCTGCAAGAAAACTCCATTTTACTCACAGAGTGTTTATTTTATTTGTGTTCGTGAGCTAAAGGTTCTGCGTTACGCTTGTCTGAAAACTCGTCATTTACGATTAGTAAACTCCTCATTTTCAGACTTCGCAAGCCTTGAAAATGAAGTCTTCTTACTAGCCACTGGCAAAAAGACTTAGTTTTCTTTCAAGCACTAATTATCAGAGAGGGGCGAAAGGCCCCTCTTTTGTTTCTGTCCATAATGTCCGTTAGCTGGGTTACGGTTGTAGCACCTCACCCCCCGGCCCCCTTCTCCACGTGGACTAATCTTTATACACATCTTTTTACAGGATTGATTTT
>JBBDIE010000192.1:0-10800 GCA_040880545.1 Bacteroidales bacterium
ATACCCCATTGTTTAACTTGTGGCTGAATTCTTAAATAAAATCTAAATTTACGGGTACAATTTATTGCAACCCAATTTTTTTCAAATTTTGATATAATATTTATGGATCATCATTTAGTTTTTGGAGTGCTGATACTTGCCCTGCTTCTTTTTGCATGGGGCCGCATACGCCATGATTTTGTTGCTCTGATATCACTGTGCATATTGCTTATTTTCGGGGTTGTTGACCCCGAGGAAGCCTTCACCGGTTTCGGGCACCCGGCTGTGATCACTGTTGCGGCAGTGCTTGTAATCGGAAAAGCTCTGGAATTCTCGGGCATGGTGGATTTACTTGGCAAATGGGTGATGAAGCTTGGCAAAAACCTGTTGTTGCAAATTTTCACCCTTTCGGTAATTGTGGCTGTGGCATCGGCTTTTATGAACAATGTAGGTGCACTGGCCATTATGATGCCGGTAGTCATACATATGGCCAGAAAAAGCGGTAACCCTCCTTCCTATATTCTAATGCCCATTGCATTTGCCTCCCTGCTTGGAGGCATGACCACCCTAATCGGAACGCCACCTAATATTATCATAGCCACATTCCGTGGCGATGAGGTGGGGGAACCTTTTGGCATGTTTGCCTTTTCTCCTGTTGGGTTTGGAGTCGCAATTGCCGGTATCGCATTCATTACCCTGGCAGGTTGGCGATTGATCCCCAGAAGGACTGCAAAAAAATCTGATAAAGAACTTTTTGATATTGATGATTATATCACCGAAGTTGAAGTAGTCAAAGATTCAAAGATCAAAGACAAGCGTATTTCCGAAATTGCCAGTGTTTCAAAAACCGATGTTCAGATTTTAGGCTTGGTTCGTGATGAAAAACGCATGCACGCACCTGATCCTGAAGAAACTTTGCAACTTAAAGACATTATTATCATTGAGACCGATGCTGAAGAACTAAAGACTTTTATTAAAGACACAGGGGTAAAACTGGTGGGTGGAAAGAAGTTCAGGAAAGATGCCGAAGGTTCAGATAAAATAGCCATCAGTGAAGCCATTGTAATGTCGGATTCCTCACTGCTTGGAAATACCGCCGCTTCGTTACGAATGCGAAGCCATTTTGGGATCAACCTGCTTGCAGTGGCCCGGCGAGAACGAAAAATCCGCCACCGCCTCGATCATGTGGTTTTCCAGGTTGGAGATGTTTTACTTTTACAGGGTCGCGAGCACCTGATGTCTGACACAATTACTTCAATGGGTTGCCTGCCTTTGGTTCGCCGCGGATTAAGGTTGGGTTACAAAACAAAAATCCCCCTGGCACTGGGAATCTTTCTTGCTGCAATTGTACTGGTGGTTGCGGGATTATTGCCTGTTCAGGTTGCTTTTACCATGGCTGCAATCGCGATGATCCTTACCAGGGTTTTGCCAGTTAAAGAGTTTTACCGCAGTATTGACTGGCCGGTTATTGTTTTGCTTGGAGCCATGATTCCGGTGGGAACAGCGCTGGAAACAAGTGGAGGGGCGCAATTGATTGCCAATGTCGTGCTGAATCTTGGAAACAGTATGCAACCATGGGCAATCCTGGCTATTATTCTTGTCGTAACCATGTTTTTATCCGATATTATAAACAATGCAGCTACTGTTGTTTTAATGGCTCCTGTTGCCATTGGTGTGGCCAAAGGTCTTGGGTTTTCTGTTGATCCATTCCTTATGGCTGTTGCCGTTGGCGGTTCATGTGCATTTCTGACTCCCATCGGGCATCAGTCCAATACCCTCGTGATGGGCCCCGGAGGCTATAAATTCACAGACTACTGGCGCATGGGCCTCCCGCTTGAAGTAATTATTGTTGCAATCGGCGTACCGTTGATCATGTGGGTGTGGCCACTGTAAATGACCTAAATGAGGATAAAATAAAAGAAACTCACTGTGATCAAAAGAAAAAGAATGGTCAAACCCATGCCTCCTTTGATGAAGTCAAGATTTCTGTATCCACCCGGGGTCATCAACAAAGCATTGACCTGCTGGGTCGGTAAAATGAAAGAATTTGAAACACATATGGCAGCCATTAAAACCAAAGGACGCGGATCGAGTCCTGCAATTTCAGCCATGCCAATAACCATTGGTGCCAGCACTACAATGGCCCCGAAATTGGAGATCAGAAGTGAAAAGATGGTTGATATTACTCCAATTGTGAGGATCAGAACCAAAGGGTGCCTTCCTGAAACTATCTCCATGATTTCTTCTGCCAGGAATATAGAAGTTCCGGTTTTCTGCATGGCTACGCCCAACGGGATCAAGCCGGCGAGCAGGAATACTATTTTCCATTCAATGGCCTGGTAAGCTTGTTGCATATTCAGCACACGCATCAGGATCATCACCACGGCACCTGTAAAAAAACTCATAGCGATTGGAAAACCAGCAAGGGCAAGTGCAATGGCCAGCAAAAAACAGAAACTTGCAGCCCAGGTTTTTTTATGGTCTTTTCCTGCTGATTTAAACGGTGTGGCCACAACAAAATCAATGCTTTTATCCATCTCCCGTATTTTATCCCATAAACCATACACAATGATGGTGTCGCCGGTGGATATTTCGTGATCGGAAAAATCACCACGCTTCTCTTCTCCTTTGCTGAAAAGCCTCAATGGTTCAACGGCAAACCGCCTTCGCATCGCGAACTTTCGGATGCTTTGCCCGATGGCTTCAGAGCTGGGAGGAACAATCACTTCAGCAAACCCCGATTCATCGGGATCGCGCAGGCGGGAAAAACGCTTCAAAGGTGGTTCGGAAATCAGTTTAAACTCCGATGCCAACCTCTTGATGTTCTCTTCACTGCCTAAAATGGCAAGTTCCTGCCCGGCTTTAAACCTGGTTTCGCGCCATGGTGCATAAATTACATCACGCTCGCCTGAAATGCCGATAATATTAACATTGAAGCGCTTCCATATGCCCGATTGTTCGGTTGTCTGATCTATCAATGGACTTTCGTCTGAGATGGAATAATGCCAGATATTGCTGGGTAGCTGGAGCGCCTCAATGAGTTTTTCCTGTGTCGAAGGAGACTCCCTGGCTGATGTTGCCCGGGGCAGCATATATTTGCCAAAAAAGTAAAAGAAGGTTATTCCTGATGCAAGCAGTATGATACCCAGGGGGGTTACGCTGAATAATCCGTAGGGTTGGAGCCCGGCATTCAGAAGCAGGTCGTTCACAAGTATCAGATGGCCTGAGCCGACCATACTCAGCGTTCCGCCAAGGATCACAGCAAACCCTGCGGGCATGATCAGGGATGATGCAGAAATATTGGTTCTCCTTGAAACATCAAGCATGCCGGGTAAAAAGAGCGCAGCAGCGCCGATATTCTGAATAAAACCGGAAACAACCCCAACAATCAACGACATAAAAGCAGTGATCCCTTTTCTTCCGGGACCGGCCACCCTGATCACTGCAATGGAAAACCTGTCCATCAGGCCGGTTCGTGCAATGCCACGTCCCATGATCATCACAGCCATAATGACTATTACCGCATTGCTTGAAAAACCTGAAAGCATTTCGTGTGGTTCGAGTATGCCTGTCCAGCCAAGGACCAGCATGCACAAAATCGCCACCATGTCGATGCGCACAACCTCGGTGATGAGCATGACGATAGTCACAACAAGTATGATCAGTACAATCAGGATGGATGTGTCCATAGGACAATGGTAATAAAAAATAGAGCCAAACGCCGACTCACAAACAAAAAATCCGCCAAAAAACTATCTTACAGTAAGTGAAAAAAGCGTCCCCCGAAAATCCCGCTGAAAGGGGGAAAAAATTGACGGCGGTGTCCGCCGTGTCGACCCCAATCCTGATAGGCTATTCTTCCCCGTTATCAGATTTTCGGTCTGCAAAACCGATCAGCAGCTCTAAAATATACCTACCCACATTATTTATTCCTTCTGAATGATTTGCCACAGCGTTTGAAACACTGAACTGAAGATAGGAACCGAGCAGCCTCCTGAAGAGATTACCGGAATTCCCGACAATTACTTTTCTTGAGAGAAAGCCGGTTAGCAACCCTACTCCTGTTCCAAAAACGCTATTTATCCCACCGGGTGCTTCTGAAAATTCATTTACTGCTTCCCTGATTATATTAATTGGCTTTAAGCTTTCATATGTCAGACGGAATTGGTCTTTCAGATCATGTCCCTTTACTGTCTGTTCAGCTTCAAGAATTTGAATAACCTCCTTAAGGCTTGCTGAGTTTGTTATTTCTTTCATAGAATATTACTTTAGCATATTGTTTATGAGAGAGTTGCAAATATAGCTTTTTATTCTTTTGTGAAAGAACAGATAAAATATACTCCCCGTAAGGATATAAAAAGCCGCAACAATAAAAAAGCCGAAATAGGTTTTTCCCAAGATATCGCCAAGCCAAAAAGCTAAACCTAGATTTAAGAATATCAGGAAGGATGCAATCAATAAGAATACTACAGTATACGGTATCATAGAAGATATTATTTCTGAAGTTTTATCAACCACCTTAAGTTTCACCAGCTCAATACCGCTTTTACCATAATCCTCCGCTTTTTCAATTAG
Organism: Bacteroidales bacterium; assembly: GCA_040880545.1. Taxonomy (GTDB): domain Bacteria; phylum Bacteroidota; class Bacteroidia; order Bacteroidales; genus M55B112. The sequence continues at coordinate 4,555 of JBBDIE010000192.1, forward strand.
CGACTCCAGCATCTTTACATTGTTTTCCATGTCTTCAGTTTTTAGTATTTCTTTTTTGATATCCAAAATGGGTAATGTGGAAAATCCGGATACTATTATCATCTCTTTTAATTACCAAATATCCAATCTGACCATAAAAAAACCGGCGTTACAACTGAACTGGTAACAGTAACAATTTGTCAAAAACAAAAAGCTTCTGATAAATCATATATTAATTCATATTTGATCGGGCAAGTAGATCAATCAGATAACTGTTGGCAGACTTATGTTTTACTGAATCCGTGTCGGTTAAAGAGTTTGAGGTGGTTAGAAGAAACGCTGTATCTGCATTGGATTTTAACTTGTATTTAATGTTTTCATGAAGAGTAAGCATCATACCCTGATCAATGGTTACTTTCTCATTTTCAGAATGAAATTTGAGCTTTCCCTCAATCACATGGAATGATACAGAATCATTTGACTGATGAGATAATATTTCTGTTCCTCTACGCAATAATGTAAGAACGATGTGCTTTTCAGGATTTTTCAGCAATACCATCGCATTTAACTCTCCTTTTTTCCAGCTATGATTTTTTTTCATGTTAGCAACCAGGGTTTGTATATCATAGGAAAAAACATGGGATTCAATAGAACCCAGGCCTTTCTGAAGAAGAGGCTTGCTGTACATATTTTCTTTTTTCATCATGATGAATTTAATAGTTTCAAAAAAAGTTGAGACCGCACCGAAAATAATACCGGGTCTGAAAAACAGAGACTAATCCCAACTTTTTCCATTCCCAACAAACCACCCGGTGTTGGAAAACCTCTAAACCAACATTCCCGGTGAGGGCTCAATACTGTAACCTTTATCTTAACTAATCTTTAGTAGCTTTAGTAGCTTTACCAGCTTTAGCATCCTGTTTGACCTCTTCATCTTTCGACTTAGCCTTTTCAGTAAAATCAGACATCTCTTCTTTTACTTTCTCGAATTTTTTAGATACGCTTTCCATAAAATCATCCAGTTTATCTTTAATGTCATCAGAGAATTCTTTTCCTTTTTTGGTCATTTTCTTTCGTGTGGCCGAACCTTTGTCCGGAGCCAACAGAACTCCCAATATCGCACCAGCAGTAACACCGGCCAAAATTCCTATAAATACTTTTCCTGAGCTCATAATTTATTTTTTTATTGTTTATAATAGATTAACATGAATTAATTGAATGATAATATCTTACTTACCGAAAGATTGATACCGCCGCACAGCACTTTGAGCTTTTCCTTGCGTGAACGGGCCTCTGATTTCATGCAGCGCGTTGATACTGCCTAATCTCTGTATTATTAATGGTATTGATCGCCAGTAAAACCAGCGCTATTTTCTCACGAGGCAAATTGTTTAATTGTGTTTCTCAGAATATTCTTCTTCCTTGAATAACTCTGAGTATCACAGCAATAATGGCAATGACCAGGAGAACATGAATTATTCCTCCGGTGCCGAAGCCAATATATCCAACTAACCAGGCTATAATAAGAATAACCGCGACGATATAAAGTAGATTTCCCATGTATTCAATTTTTGATTGTTATTATTAGTTATTGATTTTTGTGATTGGCTTAGATCTGTTTTTTTGCCATGTATTGCTGGTACAAGACATTCTTATTGCTGCATGGTGTAATTGAAGTCTATTCGCCGCTAATGTTCTGGATATCCCATTCCACCCATGTCTTCTGCGATAATTTCGGCGAGAGCCTAATGCAATTAATTCATTTTCATATGAAAAAAAAGATGGTATGTCATTATAAGCCAAATGCCTCGAATGCAACCTCCATCTTTTTTTTATTTCATTGTTGTGTATAGTTATGGAAGAAAGGATCATTTTGATAATATGACATTATATGATGATACAAAGGTGCGGCTATATCGGGCGCAAACCGTTACATAATTTTGGAAAATTGTTATATTATTTACACTACAGCACCTTAAATATTTTAACATCGCCAGAAGATTAAATCTGGAAATCTGCTAGTGAAAGATATGATTAAGGCCACTGAAGAATTGAAAAAAGAGCGTTGTCAGACAACGCTCTTTTTTAATATATATCAAGGTATAAACTTACTCTATTGTTATTCGCTAGTGTGTGAATAATGTAATTTAAACATAGAATTATATAATACATCCCCCGGAATAAGGCCTCACCTTTGTTACGTGAAAATATCTTCACTAATTAATTTTAGAAAATATGAAAATGAAAACAAACATACTGATACTGGCCATCGGATTCCTCTCAATAGGATCGGCCATTATGATTACAGGTTGTGAGAAAGACAATGTGAATCCTGACAATCCTGATGGAATTCCTTCTCAGTCAACTGAAATGTCGGATACAGACCTTAAAGATGCAGCTGATTTTGCAATTCTGGCGGGGTCCGCAGTTACGAACACAGGTGAAACTAAAATTACCGGAGATCTTGGCTTAAGTCCTGGTACTTCTGTAGATGGCTTCCCTCCCGGAGTAATTACAGGAACAATTCGTATTAACGATGAGTTGGCAACCCAGGCTAAACTTGATGCCACAACAGCATATAATGATTTAGCCGGAAGAACCAGCACTGATATCGTAACATTGTCAGGGAATATTGGCGGACTAACGCTTACGCCAGGTCTTTATAAGTCTACTTCAACCCTGTCCATATCATCAGGCGATCTTACTTTTGATGCCAATGGAGATGGCAATGCAGTCTTTATCATTCAGATAGCATCTTCATTAACCACAACATCAGACCGAAAGGTAATTCTTCGTGGCAGTGCCAAGGCTTCTAATATCTTCTGGCAGGTTGGAAGTTCTGCAACTTTTGGAACAACAACGGTCTTTAAAGGTACAGTAATTGCCTTGCAAGCTATCACTTTCAATACGGGAGCCTCTCTAGATGGAAGGGCTATTGCAAGAAATGGTGAAGTTACACTGGAAGGAAATGTTATTGTAAAGGAGTAATCACCAACAATTCAACTTCCGAAATTACAGGAGATTTGGGACTGAGTCCGGCCGCAACATCGTATATCACAGGTCTTTCGTAGTATTGGACGGCAATACAGTTGTAATGCCCGATTGAGAATAACAGGGTATCACAATAGCTAAAAGAGCTGCCTCCAGGGGCAGCTCTTTTTTTAATTGAAAATAATATCATTAAAACAAAAAAATTGGATGACCCAATCACAGCTTTGTTTGTAGAAGGGTACAGGCCCCAGGTGTGAGATTAAACGAATGAAAATGAATACACCTTAGATAAAAGTTATAATGGAAATCATAAATGATGAGGTGAAAGGTATCACGCAGATGAATCATCACCTGAGTGCACGCCTTCAAATTTTTTGTAAAATGGTAAGCTAAAGATCATCAGGTCCTATTAAAATATTGAAATGTATTTCAATTTGTCGTATTTTGGGGATTAAAGAGCTAAACCTAATCTATGAGCGTTTGAGACTATTCATAAAAAATATGGTCTGTGACAGGTGTAAAATGGTGGTAAAAGCCGAATTGGACAAGCTCGGCCTGCACTATATCATGGAGGAACTGGGTGAAGCTGAAATAATGGAGGAGATATCTGAAACCCAGATTAAGCTGCTGGACTTATCATTAAGAGAATCCGGGCTTGAGTTGATGAATGATGGCAGCATGATCCTGGTAGAGAGAATAAAAACAACCATCATAGAATTGATCCATTTTAATGATCAGCAGCTCAAAATAAATCTGTCAGATCATCTTAGCGAAAAGCTCAATTATAATTATACCTACCTTTCAAACCTGTTTTCCAAGGTAAAGGGAACAACCATCGAGAAGTATTATCTTGCGCATAAGATAGAACGGGTAAAAGAGCTTCTTGTTTACAATGAACTAAATCTTACCGAAATTGCATATAAAATGCATTACAGCAGTGTGGCTCATCTGTCCAACCAATTTAAAAAAATGACAGGGCTTACTCCATCCCATTTTAAGGGCCTCAAACAAAAAAGGAGAAATGTGCTGGGTAAATTGTAATGACACATTAATACGCCTACTCCATCTACAAATACAGGTTTTTAATCATCCGGAAAAGTCAAACCTGTAAATAATGTAATATAATCAGAAAATTATATAACAACCACCTGAAGCGATGGTAATACCTTTGCAATGATATCAGGGTTCACTGTGAATTTATTGAGAAGTCATTTAGAACCAGAATATCTGAATAATGGGGTCTAACCCCTTCATATTTAAAAATTAAGATCATGAGAAAAATCGCATTTTATGTAATGGCAGCATTTCTGTCGCTTACTTTCATTCCGTTGCAGGCAAATACTTCGCCCGTAGACCCTATTAAAGCTTCACCTAAAACTTTACCGGCTCCTGCCCCGGTATCTCCCACTAATGCGGCAAAAGTTATAACCCTGGAATCGAGATTAGATGAGATAGATGCTATCGATAAATCAGAACTAAATGCGGCAGCTAAAAAAGATCTGCGCAAAGAAGTGAAGTCAATTAAACTTGAGTTAAAGTCTCTTGGCGGAGGTGTATACCTGTCTGCGGGTGCATTGGTTTTGATTATCATTCTCCTGATAGTTTTATTGTAGTCACACAAGCAAATCTCTGCAATATTTCTAAAAGAGATTAAGGATGTTTTGTTATGATCCTTAAAATGGAGCGAATTCACGTGGAAAAAGAAAACGCTGATCATGACAGGGCTATAACAAACCAAGAAAAATCAAGATTATGATTACAGTGGGCTCCGGGGGCTATTGGAACGAGAAAAAGGAGAAACTCAAACAAAAGTATCCTGATATTACCGATGCTGATTTGTACTACAGTGATGGCAAAGAAACAATTATGCTGGAGATTCTCAGTTATAAGCTTGGGAAAACCAAAGAGGAAATGATAAACATACTTGTTAATCTTTAAAAAAGCTTTCCTGACGATTAAACAGCAAATACTATAAATCGTTTTCGGCAGAGGATCGCAAAAGCAGCTCTCTCCATCAATTAAGAGACATTTCAGATCTGAAACCAGTATATTATTCAAACAATTCTTAAAACAAATTATTATGCCATTACTTCACATATTACTTGTCATTATTATTGCAGGGGTGGTCCTGTATCTTGTTAATAATTTCATTCCGATGAGCAGGAATATCAAAAAAATCCTGAACATCGTAGTTGTGGTTATTCTGATTGTATGGCTGCTAAATGTCTTTGGCGTATTCAGTAATCTGGGTCATTATCATATCTAAAGCTGCCGATTGATGAAATGAAAGACGCCCGGGATACGATTTTATTCGCCAAACCGAAATATCGGTATTCTATGGAATCTAAGAAAACAAGTTCGTTAATACCATTGTATTCTAAATAAAATTCATGCATATACTTGTCAATTCTTATGGTGTAAAGAAACGTAAAAAAGTCAAAAAGGTCCAGGCTTCAATTGAGGAACTCGATTTTGCAGAAAATATCTTCAATGCTGTTCGGGAACCGCTGCTTCACCTTGACAGTGAGTTGAAAGTAGTCCGGGCAAGCCAATCCTTTTTCGATTTTTTCAAAGTTTCATCTGAAGAAACTATCGGAAAGTTAATTTATGAAGTAGGCCATCAGGGTAAAGGTTCGACATTCTTTTTTACAATTCCTTACGATCCTGTGAATAATATCAACGTTGAAAATATTACAAATACCCGGCATAATCCTGAAAAAAAACAGATCAAAAATCTAAAAATTCTGGTCGCAGAGGACGACCATACATCACAAGAACTTATTGCAATTTATATTCAACCGTTTGGGATAGAGATTTTAAATGTAGTTACAGGGACTGAGGCCGTTGAAGTATGTCGGAAAAATCCGGACATTGATCTGATTATAATGGACATTAAAATGCCGGAGATGGATGGATATGAAGCTACAAGGCGCATCCGAAAGTTTAATAAAACAGTTACCATTATTGCCCAAACAGCATTTGGTCTTAATGGAGACAGGACGAAGGCTATTTCAGCCGGATGCAGCGACTATATTTCAAAACCAATCAGTCAGGATGCATTCAATAAGATGATATACACACATTTTAAGAGCAGCGTATGATGAGTCTTTTCAGGAGTAAAAAAGGATCGCTTTAAAGCAGAAAAGAAATTGAAACTATTTATAAAGTATATGGTAAGTACGCGCTGCAAAATTGCAGTTAAAGAGGTGTTGGAAAATCTTGGACTCCATTTTATTATTGTTGATCTCGGAGAAGTTGAGATAATGGAAAATTTAT
>JBBDIE010000193.1:0-10631 GCA_040880545.1 Bacteroidales bacterium
CAGGGCTATTTCCCCTTCAACCAACCTGTACCCCTCCTTGCGGATAGTGTAGTAATAGTTCGCAAAAATAGGGTAATCAGTGAAAAGCGCGATTCCCAGGTTGTTGGTTTCAATGGAATCATCTTCGATGGCAACATAACTCTTGTTTACCGGTGTCCCTTCCTCCCTGAGTTTAAACTTCATATTTGCACTGGTACGCTCAAGATTAAATACGATGGTTGTATCGGATGATACAGATACGGTCCCCGATTCATTCCGGTAGGATAACTTATCTATAAGATATTCATGAGCTCCCTCCGGAACATTGAATGTAACATAACCTTCCGTGTCAGTAACTTTAGTTTCGCCACTGAAAGTTACATTCACTCCCCAGAAAGGCTCATGGGTCCTGGAATCCAATAATCTAAAGGTCACATCATAGTAAAATGGCGTAAGTTCAACCCTGAAAATAGTATCACTGTGGATGATCCGGGTACGTACAGCATACGATGTATAATTATCCTTCGACACACTGAAAACAACGATTTCGGCCACATTCCCGAAAAAGGCTGTGCCGTCCGGACCTGTCTGTTTCACTGTATCATTGACCACAACTTCCGCCCCCTCTACCAATGTTCCGGTAACCTGGTCCTTCACTTCAACGGTCACATCAAAATACCGGATCGCCGGCCGGTAACCACTGAGCCTTCTCTCAAGTTGATCCAGGTATAGTGAAACTGGTCGCAGGTCCGCCCCTCTGCCAACGCCCTCCACATAGTCCTCAGGTGAGGTATCATAGGTGTATCCGCCTTGTGACCCTGATACCGGCGTGGTCTTTACCTGGTCGGCCGGACCTGAAGTTCCTGTGATCATCCCCCACCCGAATTGTCGCGAATCCACGATATAGGTTTTACTGGTATGGTAAGCCTCGCCGTAGGTATTGTAAAAAACAGACTGGGTGGAAGGGTATCCGTGAATGACATCTCCCCCGTATGGCCTGAAGTTACACTCCAGGTAGTCTCCGTTTACTGTAAAACCGTCGATCAGGTTTGCCATGCTCAGGTACATGTGAAAATCGCTGGAATATTTGGAGTTTTCTCCCCGGCAGTTCAATAGCACATTTCCGTTACTGTGGGGAAGCTTGAAATCGTAATTGTGCCGGCTGTCGTTGGCCCTGCTGTTTTTGACCAGGCAATCGTTCCCATTAAGCGTAAACATATACCCGTTTCCTCCACCACCCTCGTATTGCGGTTTCTGAAAATCGCACGAGTCCACGGTAATATTTCTGCACATATTCATTACCAGGCAATTGGACAACACATGAATGTCATTCGTATTTTCCTCTGGCTTATAGGTGTGTACATTTTTTACCCAGCAATCTGTTGCATATTTGAATTGCATTACATGTGAGGCATGGACATCATAGGCACCGGTACCAATTGTGTTATAGTCTTCTTCGGCCCATCCGCTTTTTGAATTATCAAGGTTGCCAAAGGAGAGATCTTCAATTCCGCACTCCTTAATGTGGTCCCCGGCATGATAAACCCGGGCGTTATCCCTGGTTTTCAAATAATACCGTGTGGGGATATCCACTATCAGGTAACCATTCGTATGATCAATGGAATCAATTTTCCTGAGGAACATCGCCCCATCCAGCCAGGTATTGTCCCAAATCCCTTCCATCAGGTGATCCGCTGCAAATGCAGAGGTCATATCGTTCCTTACCACAACCAGGTCCCCCACGCTGAAACCTGCAACAGATTCCACAGGGATCACCCTGGTGGGCTCCATCAGATCGTTCCGCAATTTGGTCATGGATCCGTAACTACTCTCCCAATTAACCCACGCCCTCCTGATATGAACTATATCTTTTTGGCGCAAATGATCCTGGTCGTGAAAAATAAATGTTGCATCCGGTCCATCACCTCTTAACACCACGCTGTCGTATTTCATATGCAGTGCTGCATCAGCATAAACCGCTGAACTGGTCTGCCTTATCCTGTATTTTCCTGCCGGAAGATATACCACACCGCCTCCTGCAACTCCCACATCATCCAATGCCTGCTGTAAAATGACAGTTACATCTGTGGCCCCGGTGTTATCTGCATTGTAAGGCGCTTCAGTTACATCAATAATATTTTCATTTATTACAGGTATGGGTTCCTCCCCCTGGTGATATCCCGCGTAGGAAAAATCATGAAAATAGCGTCCCTGGGAATCTTTGTACCCCGGGTACCAGGTGTCGGGATAAAGCGTACTCCTCCATAGAGCATTGTCAGATTCCAGGGTAACCACAGCCGGATGGCTATACACCGATTGCAGGTGGGTTGTATCGTTTTGCTGGACAACCAGGTCTCCCCATGACATAAAATATAGCCACGGTGCTTCCATAGTAAAACATTCATCAGGATCCGGAATAGGGCCATTCTCGGTCATGGCGATCAGTTTCTTCCCATTGGTCAAGGTATATAGCCTGTCGAACCAGTACTTCTGGGCACCGTAATTGTAATTGCCCGGGTATGAATCATAACCAATGATATCCACCATATGGTTTCCCGGGTACCAGGTCTCCTCAGGTGTTGACCATACCCAAATAAGGTTGTGCAGATTGTGATGGTACATGATCCGTTCATACATGATATTATACAGTTGAAGAGATGGCTCAGGACCATGGGCCCCCCACCAGAACCAGCCGCCCCCGGCTTCATGCAATGGCCGCCATAAAACCGGTACACCTGCATCCTCAAACCGTTGTAATTGAACCGCAATGGCATCGATATCCCGGATGATCAGTTGATACTCCTCTGTTCCGGGGATAACGGCCTGCCGTACATCGAAATCCGTGTTTTCTGTATAAAAATTATTATTTCCTGCCACTCCCCCCGAGGGTGAGTGCCAGTGCCATTGAAGTGAAACCAATCCGGCCCCTCCTGTACTGTTGTGCCAGTTGATCAGCTCAGCCACGGTTCCATCATCGGTTGCCCCCAGTGTATGTCCACCATCTTTCCAAAGGTATGGGTAACCTTCGGTATAGGAGGCCATATCCCCCACTTTCAGGATGGGTGTATTCCCGGCTGTGGAGGTCAGCTCGTTGAAATACTTAATGGTCTGACCTGCAATGATCCGCTCCCCGAACTGTGTTTTAAGGTATTCATAAAGCCGGTTTGCGGCTGCATCTGCCAATGGATCAACAAGGTGTTTCTCAATCTGAAACGCATGTTTGTCAGCTTCTTGAATTTCGATTTTATCAACCGCCATGTAGCCCCAGTTCTTCTTGATTGTAACCGTGTTTACTCCCTTACTGAGTAAGTAGGTACCTGCATCAACCGATGAGAATTCTGAAGTTCCGGGAAATTCAACACTAGATACAAAATTTCCATTGAGAAGCAGATCCTGTGTTTTTTGCCCCCAGAATCCGCCATACCGGATCACCAGCTTGTACAGACCGGTGTCGGGAATTGAAACAGACATGGTAACCTGATCATTTTCATTTTCAAAATTCCCCACATAACCACTGCCTGAGTAACCGGCCTGAGTGGTTTGTATGGTAACACCACTCAATATCCCCTCTTCTGCCTCTGCTTCGCTTATGAGCGTTCCCGATTTTGTGCCATGCAGAACTTTCCCTGAATCCTTCACCTGGGACACGGCATCCACCCCCCAAGCTCCACTAAAAAGAGTTACCAGGAAGAGTAAAAACAGATATTTCATTTTTTTTTCCAACATTATCTACTTTTTTGCGCGTTCTCTCATCTTCTCACGGGTCTTTATACCCGATTCCTTTAAATCTCCATCGGTCCAGTTTCCCTCCGAATCCGCCGAAGGCAACAACATGGAGCAGGTTTCGTCCTTGTCGGCAATGGACCAGGTAACCCAGCTGATCATGTGCTCCTCCATCCAGTCGATCCATCGCTGCCACTCCTCATAATCGATCGGTCCATCTCCACTGGCCTCCATCCCCGCCGATTCCGAAACAAACAACGGGATTCCCTTACTAATGGCATAGTTTCCCCTGTCGCGAAGTGACTGCCCATGGGTTGCTGCATAAAAATGAAGTCCGTACATCAGGTTTTCATACCCTTCAATGGGATCATCGGCCACAATATGCACATCCTGGTCCCAGTGCGGACTGCCCACCAGTATAATATTGTCCGGATCATATTCCCTGATGGCATTGATCACCTCAATGGAATATTGCTTGATGGTATCCCAAGAATCCCGTACCGGTTCATTGAATATTTCATATATCACATGGGGAAAATCACCATACTTTTCGGCCATATTTGAAAAGAACGCTGCAGCCTCTGCCGTATGAATTCCATGTGCATGCCAATCGATGATCACATAGACATTATTTTCAATGGCGGCATTCACAACTGCCTCAATCTTCTCCAGCGACCATGCCGGCTCATTCAGATAACCACGCTCGGGTGTTATACCCATGGCTGCCCTGACCACATTGACCCCCCAGTCATTTACCAAAGTTGAAACGGCTCCCTCATTGTAAAACCTGGGCCACCAGTTGTGCCATCCGAAACTGACCCCGTGAAGCATGATCTTCTCTCCCTGTGCATCCACAAGAAATGTCCCATCAACGGATAACTGCCCGTGCTTCTCAACCGGGGTATTATCGCCGCATGAGATTAAAAGAACAATTGCGGGTAAGCATAACAAAACTTTGAATTTTTTCATGATGTCTGGTGAATTAGTAGATAATAATTTTTTGTCTGTAAACCTGTTTCTTACCGGATGCGATTACCAGAAAAATTCCTTTGGGCAAATGCCCGGTCCCAATAATATGATTATCCGATGGTGCTTTCTCAATATGTACGATACTACCCCGGATGTCATACAATCTGACTTCTGTCAATTCCGCTATACCATTGTAGGATATGATCAGATGGTTGTTGCCGTCCTGCCAGATACTGAATTCTTCATCCTCTGCCCACCTATTGGAAATGGCAGTTGTATCTGAACTATCTGTAGTATCAGTTTCTGTCTGGTTAAATATGATAAATTCCAGTTTATCAAAATTAAATGTGGGATTATCCAGCATGGTAAATCTCATGATCTGCTCCCCGGGTTCCGGCGAAATGAGCGCTGAAACCGTATCTGTTGTTAACCAGCTCCCGGAATTACGTACTGTCATCACTACCGGTTCCGACTCCCCCAAATCAATCCTGAAGGTTCCCCCTGCATAGGGTGATGCCAAATGTGCAATTACCCGGAATGTATCTTTTTCAGAAATGTTCACCGTATACTCCACCCATTCACCAGGCATGATATTCCCAATATGAAAACCATCTCCAAGACGGTCATAAATATCTACCCCCACATTGGGCCTGTAATCCCCGGCCATATTATACGAATCATAATCATGGTAAGCGAGACCTTCTCCTCCGTTATCAAAATCCTCGGCCTCAATGATCCCCGGTATTACCATCGGAATTCCATAAAAAGCAGATCTCACCGGCTCCTCGTAGAAAGGAAGGAAAATACGGACCGGATGTGAATAATGCGACAAACTATCTTCGTAATTTGCTATTATTCGGTAATAATAGGTTTTATCCTGTATAAGCCCGGAATCCAGGTAAGTGGTTGCGTCGGACGGTAAACTGTCTATGGTGACAAAATTGGTTGGAGAAGGCCCGCGTTGCACCAGGATCCTGTCTGTGTCTGTTACCCTGTTGTTCCATGAAAGTTTCACGGTTGTGTCCTGGTAAACTACAATGCCCGGATAACCCGGTGAATCCGGATTACCAAAAATAAGTATGTCTTTTATAAGGTTCCACGCTTGCATGTTCCGCTCCATCACTTTAAAATTTCCGCCATCGTCCCAGGAACAGTAACAAAAACCATAGGTATGTGACAATTCAACATAGGTCTGGTAATGTTTCATTCTCGACATAAAATCAGCAGAGGAATGACATGCAAATTCCCCCAGGAATACCGGAATATTATGTGCATCTGACCACTCTTTCACACTGATAAATTTATTCCTCAATGTATTGATCTGTGCAGCAGTCCCAAAGCTGCCCGTCCCTTCCAGGCCGAAGGGCCACGGGTCATAAGAATGAAATGACCCGATCAGGTAAGGATCTTCAGGATCAGGAATGGCCGCTTCAATCAGTTCATCTGAACCACCCCAGTTGTGACCCTGAAAAATGACCAGTCGTGTGGGATTTGTTTTTCTGATAATGGAAAGAATGCGCTGGTGAAGATCATCATTCTCTGATTTTGTCAACCCATAGGGCTCATTGATAATCTCAAAGATCAGCTTTTCCGACTTGCCGGCAAAGCGGGTGGCAATTTGCGACCAGATACTGTCAAACCTTGCCCTGTAGGAAGCATTCTCGTAATGCGTCTTGATCCACTCCTCGTGATGGGCATTGATCACAATGTACAAATCCCTTGCCAGGCCCCATTCTACCACCTCCTCCACACGATCCAGGAAAGAACTCTGGATGGTAAAAGGTGCAGAATAACTGGTTCGTTCATCCCATCTGACGGGAATTCTTACGGTATTAAACCCGGCTGCTGCATACATATCGAAATATGATTCCACAATGAATGGGTTTCCCCAGGATGTTTCCGAAGGTGCTGCTTCAAGTGAATTGCCCAGGTTGATCCCTTTTCGCATCTGCAGGATTGCCTCATGTGGCGTTATTTGCCCGTATGCCATTACGGTACTGAACATCAGCCAACATACAAATTTTACTTTTATCACCTTTTAATTTTTTGCCTTTACCATCTAAGTCCTTGTATTAAATTATCTCCAGCTCCTTTTCACTCAAGAGCTTGCTCCCGACTCCCTCCCCTTTGCGCTCCAATATATCAAACTCAAACAAATTCCTTTCAACGCTTTGCAAAGCTTGCTACTCCTGTAACTCTGTGGTTAAAAAAGTCTCAAACGACAAACTCCGGTAGTCATCATAGCAGGAGAGCATCATACGTATCCCTGGTGAAGGAAGATATACTTAACTAAAAAACAAAGGGTTTTCAAATCACCGTAAGTGCCTGAAAACCCTTTGTAATATAAAATAAAAGACCGCCTGAGCGGCCTTTTATTAAAGATATAAATTACTCTACAATCAGCTTGAATTGCCCAAGTACTCCGGTTTCATTACTTATTGTCATGAAATAGAATCCTTGTTGCTTACCTTCAAGTGAGATAACCTCGGTTGTATTCACAACCACATTATCCAGTACCATTGAACCAAGTACGTTGTAAACGCGGATCCTGCTACCTGTTTCGAGTCCTGTGACATTAAAGGCACCATTACTCGGGTTCGGGTAAACGGAAATGTTTAATTCAACAGCATCATTTACAGAAGAAGGATCAACTGCGATATCATAATATACTACTGTAACGGCATTTCCGGCCACTACTTCAAGCATATCACCCATCGCCAGGAATTCTCCGCCATCCTTAGCTGTCATCTCACTGGTTACAACAGTCATGGTTGCACCAGGAGCTGCTTCCAGATTGGCAATGAAATCACTAACCAGCGTTCTGTCATTGATGTCCAATGCTGCTGCACCAGTGATGCTGAATGCATTCTGGTCAACCACATAAACATCTGAAAGTGCATACGCCAGGTAATTGACCGCCTCTCTGAGCAATGTAAGGAAGTAAGTATTTTCTGTTTCCCCGTCTGAGGCAGTCACAGTCAACTTATCGTCCTGGTAGAGCGTTCCGGAACCTCGATCAAATCCAGCCTTATCTTTCACCTGCATGGTTGCACCAGCAGAAGGCGTAAGGTTCTTGTAGAATGAAGGTACCGTAGTTCCTTTCGGCACGAGGGAGATCAGATTGGTCTCCTGGTCGACATTATAAACTGCTGACATTACAAACGCATCGGAAGCCTCTGAATTTGGTGTTAGCTGGTAGGTGATTTTTGTCACCCCATCTTCAGCGGTTACAGCAAAGTAGATCACATCACTTACCTGCCTGTCAACATAAACCGTGTCGAAATTCAGCATCTTCAATGATACATAAGCGCCATTATCATCTATAACGTCCATGGATGCTCCGGCGGGAAGTGTAACTCCGTTCACCACATTTTTCAATGCAGTACCGTAATCGAATCCACTTACCGTACCTGTTGCACCGGTTACCTCAACTGTATAGGTTGTTGAAGTAAGTACTGCATCTGAGCTCAATCCATCTCCAACTTCAAGGAAGTATTTTGATGTATTGTCGCCATTTGCAGAAACCACTTTCAGTGAATCACCGTGTGTTACCACTGCATCAGTAGCCAAAGGTGTTCCTCCGCTTAACACAGTAAGGGTCTGTCCTTCATCAGCCTTGGAAATATTCGCAAGGAATTCGGAAACAGTTACCCCGGTAACAAGACCGTTGATCTGCTCATCCATGCTGTATCCCAGGCTTACTTTGTATGCAAGCGAACTTACAGTTGACTTGTATTCTGTAACTTCATTCATGGTATGTAAACCGATGTCTTCAGTGATATACAGAATATCCATTGGCCAACCATGACCCTGAAGGATACCATAATGGCGGTCATACCTTAACCATTCACTGGATCCGTCCTGTACTTTTTCATCTGGAATAAGTGTGGTATTACCCCAGGAAGCTTCAAGCTCAGTCTGCCCTTTGTAATACTGTGGCTTCCTTACCCAAGAAACAGTCTGGTTGTCTGCATTACCATCAACACCACCGATTACCCAGTTAGCCTGATTTTCGGCTGATGCCCATGTTTCGATCACCTCAAAGTCTTCCGGATCGTTGGCAGGTTTCAGGCCATTCCTTACATCGTCATTCAGGATTTTGAACATAAACCACGATGCATTGATCCACTGGGTACCCCAGGATTGATTTGTCGGTTCACCCCATGGATTAGCCTTGAAATCTATGTCAATCTGCTTGTCAACCCACCAGTTATCATTGGTGTACCATCCACTCTGGCTCCTGGTCCTGATACTTCCGAGCACAAATACATCACCAGGAAGCACGATCGGATTGATACTCAGGTCTTGTATAGCGATAGCAGGAGTTACCTTCCATGTGGTTGAGTCGACCCACTTGGTTCCGGGTATATACTTCACATACCTGTTCATCCATTCGTCCACGCCTGCGTTCCAGGTAATGATCTCAACCGGGTTGTTGGTATACTGGAACATCACCATGTAATTACTAAGGTCAAGGGGCTCTGTCCCCGGATTGCAAATTTCAAGCATTCCGTTGGCCCACTGTTCCTGCCATACAAACTGTGATACAAATGGCTCACCTATCCATGGCTGAACCTGATCTGAGGTTCTCTCTTTCTCAAGAACCACTTTGTAAACCCGGATCGTTGTATCATCTTCCGCTGTTGTGGTAAAGGTTACCGTTTTGTCTGCTGTAGTACCGAACAGATTTACGGCACGATCAACTTCAACTTTGGTATTGAGTGCTTCTGATTTAGCAACCAGAGAAGGTATTCCGTTAACATCAGATGGAACGATTGCCCTGTAATTATAAGAATTAAACTGGAAATTCGGTACTGTATCACCTATATAACCATATACATTCTTATAATAGGAGGGAATATCGGGCCATGTGATGGAACTCAGGTATGCATTATGACTCGGAGCATATTTTTCCACGTCAATAAAATAATCCTTCACGCCGCCGCTTTTTGCTGTAACCCTTAACAAGTCACCATCAATTACATCGGGACGTTCCGTGTTGCCATCAGCAAAAACAATTTCCCATTCAGCCTCAGGAGCTTTCTCAAAATACTTGAAAATTGTATCGATCCTTGTGGCAAAAGGCACATCCAGGATGGTATCCATGCCTGGAACACCTTCAGTTACATCAAATACGGGACCGTGCCAGTCACCAAACCAACCTTCATCATCCAATGCTGCCTTTGGAACAACCCAGTTGGCATCATCCGTGGGAGGAAGCAGGTTGATATGGAACTTAACCAGGTCAAGTTCATTTCCACATGCATAGATCAACAGTGTGTCACCGGTTCTTGCAGATATAAAGGCTGAATCCTCGTGTACCGGAGCCAGCTGATAATGCCATGCAAGGCCGGGATGATAATTGAGCTGCATCATCACAGAGTCTTTGTTGTGGACTCCCCATGGCACATCAATCACCTTATTAACGAGGTCAACATCCAGCGTAGATGATGAAACTGAAGTTTCATTTACCGTATAGTTACCATGATTGCCTACGGTCCAGAACATTTTACGATCCGGGATCCAGCCTGAAAAATTCTTCAGACCGGGAATGGGGATCCATTCTGAATCAGCAAGGTCAAGGCCCCTGGCTTCGGCAAAATTAAGGTTACCCTCTTTCACGGTAAATTTACGAACCAGCGTATGTGACTGGGTTGCATTTGTAATACCGGCCACATCATAAGCTTTATCATAGTTACGGCCTTCGGGGCTGTCAAACACACCGCCCACCTGGTCGATCACAGCGGAGTCACCATTGGAAAGATGATACCTGACATACCATGTGTCACGGCCGTTCCACCGTTCCATTACCTGGTGGTTCTTGGAGATACTGTCGGTTGGCCCTGACGGAGCTTCATACATGTGGAAAACTATATCCGCATTCCACTGCTCTATCCTGTCAATAGGGTCAAAATCTTCCGGTTTCGTTACCGCCATCTCACGATTAAAATCATAGGCCA
>JBBDIE010000194.1:0-135 GCA_040880545.1 Bacteroidales bacterium
CCAAAAACCGGTCCGGCTCAGGCCGGACCTTGGTTTTTTCTATTTAGGAAAAAAAAGAAAATGGGGGTGTTCCTGGCAGGATTACTACGTGATCCTGGTAAGGGGGGCAGTTCGAAAGAATCAAAACCTACATTT
>JBBDIE010000194.1:235-60063 GCA_040880545.1 Bacteroidales bacterium
CTCCCGTTGGTCGAAATGGGTTTTTTCATTTGGAGAGGCTTACAAAAGCGGGGGCAGGATTACTGCGTGATCCTGGGAAGGGGGGCAGTTCGAAAGAATCAAAACCTACATTTCTCCCGTTGGTCGAAATGGGTTTTTTCATTTGGAGAGGCTTACAAAAGCGGGGGCTTTTGACGCATCTCCAAATGAAAAAACCGCCCAAGCTTTGCTTGTGCGGTTTTCATTCTTTCGTCGGGGTAGCAGGATTCGAACCTGCGACCCCCTGCTCCCAAAGCAGGTGCGCTAGCCGGGCTGCGCTATACCCCGATAAATTTGACATAAGAGGCAAGGCATGTCTGCCTTTGCATTTTCGCGTTGCAAATGTAGAAAAATTTCCCGATTACCACACATGAACCCTGAAAACAATTCGCTATCGTTAAGCCATTGCATGTTTTGCCTCTTTGTATAATTAGCCTCTTCCCGATTTTTCCTCACCTAATCCGAACCAAAGCCAAAATTTTTCGTTAAACTTATGTTTTTTAACACACAACTTACACGAACTAAAAGCTGATTTCTATGAGCAACTACCACATCAAACATCTTGAAGAGTACTTCCAGGTATACAGAAAATCAATCACCGAACCTGAAAACTTCTGGGAAGAGATTGCCGAGGAACACTTCCTATGGCACAAACGGTGGAACAAGGTGCTGGAGTGGGATTTTAAAAAGCCGGAGGTAAAATGGTTCCAGGGGGCACAGCTCAATGTGGCGGAGAACTGCCTCGACCGGCACCTGCGTACCAAAGGCGACAAGAACGCCATAATATTCGAACCCAACGATCCTTCCCAGGAGACCGAATACATTACCTATTACCAGTTGCACGACAGGGTCTGTAAGTTTGCAAACGTCCTCAAAGATGAGGGAATTCAAAAGGGCGACAGGGTATGTATCTACATGCCAATGATCCCCGATCTTGCAGTGGCACTGCTGGCATGTGCCCGTATAGGCGCCATCCATTCGGTTGTCTTTGCCGGATTTTCCGCAACCGCCCTGGCCACAAGAATCAACGACAGTGATTGTAAGATGGTCATCACTTCCGATGGGTCCTACAGGGGGGACAAAACAATTGACCTGAAAGGGATCGTGGATGAAGCCCTGGAGAAGACATCCTGCGTTGAAACGGTACTCGTGGCAAAACGTATCAACTCGGAAATTAACATGAAAGAGGGCCGCGACAAATGGCTGCAGCCGCTGCTGGACAAATCACACCAACATTGCAGCCTCGAAATCGTGAACGCCGAGGATCCTCTGTTCATTCTTTACACATCGGGCTCCACGGGTATGCCAAAAGGAATGGTACATACCAACGCCGGATATATGGTGTACACCGCTTTCACATTTAAGAATATCTTCCAGTACAACGAGGACGATGTCTATTGGTGTACCGCCGATATCGGGTGGATCACCGGCCACAGCTACATCGTATACGGACCCCTGGCCAACGGTGCCACTACCCTGATGTATGAAGGGGTTCCCAACCACCCCCACTTCGGCCGCTTCTGGGAAATCGTGGAAAAACACAAAGTTAACCAGCTCTATACTGCACCAACCGTAATCCGTGCCCTGGCAAAACAGGACCTGGAACATGTGGAGAAATATGACCTGTCTTCCCTCAAAGTGTTGGGTACCGTAGGAGAACCTATCAACGAAGATGCATGGCACTGGTACAACGACAACATCGGTAAAAAGAAAAGCCCCATCGTCGATACCTGGTGGCAAACCGAAACCGGGGGAATCATGATCTCTCCCATTCCCTTTACAACCCCCACAAAACCTACCTATGCAACGCTTCCTCTGCCAGGGGTGCAGCCGGTTCTGCTGGATGATGAAAAAAATGAAATTACAGGCAACCAGGTCAACGGAAACCTGTGCATTAAATTTCCGTGGCCTGCCATCGCAAGGACCATCTGGGGGAATCATGATCGCTTCCGGGATACCTACTTCTCACAGTTCGAAGACCACTATTTCACAGGCGATGGCGCTTTCCGCGATGAGGTGGGGTATTACAGGATCACCGGACGCGTTGATGACGTGATTATCGTCTCGGGCCACAACCTCGGGACGGCGCCCATCGAAGATGCCATTAATGAACATCCCGCGGTGGTGGAATCGGCCATTGTTGGTTACCCCCATGAAATAAAGGGTTTTGCTCTCTATGGATTTGTAATTCTCAAAGGTACGGGCGAATCGAGGGTACACGATAATGTGCGGAAGGAGATCAATCAGATCATTGCCGAACATATCGGTCCCATCGCAAAACTGGACAAGATTCAGTTTACCAAAGGGCTTCCGAAAACTCGTTCAGGAAAGATCATGCGGCGCATTCTTCGTAAAGTTGCCGAAAATGATGTGTCCGACCTGGGCGATACATCCACCCTGCTCAACCCCGAAGTGGTGGAGGATATTATCGAAAATGCGATCCACTAATCACCCGTGTAGGGTACACCGCTACTGATCCATTCCGGTGCAGGCGTTCCCTTCAGGTAATGGTCCATGTACTCCTTGAATTTTATGCTGTAATCCAGCTTATTGGCATATTTTTTAAGATGGTGCGGCTCACCCCTGTACTGCAGAAATACACATTCCTTTTCCAGCCTCCGCATGGCCAGGTACAGTTCTATTCCCTGGTACCAGGGTACAGCCTCGTCTTCATCCCCGAATGCAATAAGTAACGGGGTGTTGATCCTGTCGGCATAAAATAAGGGTGAATTTTCAATGTACTTGTCGCGCATTTCCCACAAACTACCGCCTATCCTGCTCTGCGATTTTTCATACTGAAACTGGCGTGCCAACCCCGTCCCCCAACGGATGCCTCCATAAGCAGAGGTCATATTCGATACCGGAGCCCCTGCAATGGCACAGGCAAACATATCCGTCTGCGTGATCACAAAAGCGGTCTGATAACCGCTCCAGGAATGTCCGTGCAACGCTATGGCATCCGGATCGGCCACACCCAACTCTATGAGCTTCTGTACACCCGGTACAAGGCACTTGGTTGCCGAATAGCCGGGACTGCCTATATCAAAACGAATATCCGGTAGGAATATAGCGTAATCATTACTGGTATAAAAAGGATAACAGGGCCTGTGATTTATGGCCATATTCGGAAATTCATACATCTGGTCCGTGAAAAATCGGTAATAATAAACCAAAACCGGGTACTGCTTGCCCTCTTCATAATTCCCCGGCTTGATCAGAACCCCCTGTATCCTTCTTCCATCCAAAGATAACCAGTCGATCAGTTCCGGTTCTCCCCAGGCAAAATTGCTCACCTGTGGATTCAGATTCGTTATTTTAGCGGGCTTCCTGAATTGCATACCAGTTACCCACAAATCAGGAAATTCACCATAGGATTCCCTTGAAAACAGTACCTTATCCGCATCTTTTGCCCTGGCTCTTACTGTGTATTTCATTGGCTCCTCAACCAGTCGCTTTACACCAGAAATGCCAGCTTTCATGCCATAAACACCGGTATGTTTCTTTTCATCGTGGTAGGCCGAAAGCAAAAGATCTTCGCCCTTATCCAGAAAATCTATCTCCCTGTCGAGATTTCTAACCCGGAATATAATTTCTGAGCCTCTCCCCGCTCCCTCTGTCACACAAACCGGTTCCCCACCAGAAGTATAAAACAGCCAAATATCATACTTATCATAGATCATTACAGCTTCAGATCCGCCGATCCAGCCCGCGGTTCCATAGCCCGGCACCGATGCCGGGTAATCCCAATCTTCATTACTGAATGAAACATGCAGATCTGCTGTAAGATTAACTGCCTCACTATTGCGGGTATTCATCAGGTACCAGTCGCCTTCCTTGTAATATACCAGGAACTTACCGTCGGGAGAAAGCTGAATGGTATGCTGCTGTTCGCGGAGGATCAACCGCTTATCTCCCGTAACGGCATCCACAAGGTAATAATCGTTGTATCGCCCGTCCCAGGTTACTTTTTTCGAATATGGCAGATCCGAATACCCAACCAGGTATCTCTCCGTTTCCGCCACCTGGATTCCCGGCATCAACGAATCGGCCAACGCAACAAATCTTTGATCTTCCGGGTAGTATACACCGGTATAGGTCCGGTCCTTCTCGTTTTTCCATCGTTTCTTCTGGTTGGAATTGATATACGGATCATCCCAATGCCATACATCCACTTCCCGTTTGGTAAGTATTTTTTCCGTATCAAAAAGATCAATCACCGTATCCAGTTTCTCTTCATCCTTTACTGAAATCTCCCGTGATGGCTTTATCCCAAGAAATAACCGTTTACCGTCTTTGGACCACTGTAATTTATTGGTATGGTACACCTTCCACCCCTCCGAAAGATCACTGTCTGCCAGAACCTGTACAGCAGTTTTATCACCCGGGATCCATGTGTATAACTGCGCTTCAACCTTCTTCTCCTTCTCCCCGTAACTCCCTGCCAGAAAAGCCAGCGTACCCTGTTTATTGTTCCAGGAAATACAATCTGCCCAAATATTACTGTCGGCATAAACCGGGAAAAGTTCACCCGGAGAATCTGTAAGGTCAGAAATATATAGTCCATTGCTTTCACCCGTTGAATCCTTGACGAATAGCGCCAGATGACCGGAAATACTATCCATGGAATAACTCACCACAAAGGGATATTCGTAAATCTTACCCGAGGAAAGCGACATAATTTGCAGGTCGGTACCAAACGTCCTATTCTTTTTATCTCCCTTGCCGTTCTTGTCATCTGCTTCATCCTCTCCACTATGATATAATAACCATTCACTGCTGTTGGAAAAGGAGAAGGACTTTATACGTTCAACTGTTTTCTGCTCCCCGGAAGCCAGGTTCAGCAGTGCCATCCCGCTTCCTGGCCCTTTTTTTTCATCCTTTTTCTTTTTTTCAAGCTCCTCCGCCGGTTCAACTTTTACAGCCGCCACCCATTTACTGTCTGATGATATCGAAGGTTTATCTGCTGTGGGAATAGAATGTTCAATCTTCCCATCGGTAGAATGAACTTTCACTTCAGGATCACCCCTGTCTGGAACCGCCGCATATACAACCCAGTTACCGTCGTCGGATATGGCTGCAGCACTGATACTTCTGAATTTCATGATGTCTGTAAACGAAAGAGACAACTTCTCCTGGGAACGTATAGAAGCTGTCAACAGGAATAATGACAGGGTTACCAACAACAATTCCTTCAAATTTTTCATGGTGATCAGGGTTAATTACCATGCAATTTAATAAACTCGGCGAAAATAATCGGGCATTGAATGGCCCCGGGATGCACAATTAACATTCCATGCCTGGTTTTAACATAAATGGAGTTAAACACAACGCTCACTACTGTAAGGGACCAGCAGGAATGAAGGGGTTAATCAATGTTTAATGTGCTGTCGTAAAACAGCTTTTACCTATATTTGCATAAATCTAACTGTGGAGGAATGATGCAAAATAAGAAGTTTGTATATATACTAATTGGATTATTGCTGGTTTTTGCTGAAACAGCGGCCCAGAAAAATGCATACAACCTGTTCAACGATAAAGGCAGGGAAACCAGGTACGAAAGGATGGTTAAAACCTGTATGAAAGCCGATGTGATCCTGTTTGGAGAGCTGCATAACAATCCCATATCACACTGGATGCAATACGAGCTTACTAAGGACCTGCTTGCAGATGAGCGGATCAACCTGGTGCTGGGCGCTGAAATGTTCGAAACAGACGGACAATTAATCCTGGATGAATATTTTTCGGGCATCATTACCCGGGAAAAATTTGAGGATGAAATGCGATTGTGGAATAATTACGGGACCGATTATAAACCACTGGTTGAAATTGCAAAAGATAGTGGTTTGAAATTTATCGCTACGAATATTCCCCGACGGTATGCCAATGTGGTGTATAAACTTGGACTGGATACGCTGAACAGCCTTTCCGACCTGGCAAAATCATATATGATGCCGTTACCGCTGATCTACGATACTTCCCTGCCAGGTTACAGCAACCTTGAAGGTGGTGAGATGATGGACCATGGAAGTCCGAATTTCAGGGACTCCCAGGCCATTAAGGATGCTACAATGGCCTATTTTATACTGAAAAACCTTCAGCGGGGCGAAACATTTCTCCACTTTAATGGCGTATATCACTCCAATAATTATGAAGGCATCGGTTATTTTCTGAAAAAACTCGCCCCCGATCTCCAGGTGATTACAATCAGTACGGTTTCGCAGAAAGATGTATCAAAACTGGAGGAAGAAAATGAGGAAAAGGCCGATTTTATGATAGCAGTACCCGAAAGCATGACAAAAACAAACTAGTACATGGCAGGTTCTCGAATAAGAACGGGACAAGTACTGCTCATGATAGTTTCTTTTCGTGCTCTGCAACCATGATAACGGAAATTATGGACAGATACTAATTCACTTTTAGTATAACCCTTCTGTATTGCTTCAAAACAGGACTACCGTTATCAGAGACTATCAGAATAAGATGAATTTCTTTACCGGTGGCATCACCGGGAACTTTTACCTCTATTTTATTACCCGAATTCTCGTCAACAGGTATTTCATTTGGATATGGATTATCGCCTGCAAACTGGTAGTGCCACCAGTTAAAGGAGAGCTCATCACCGTCTGGATCGGTAGCTTTCACTTTTAATTTCACCTTCCCGCCAGGTTTCACTTCCAAAACGTCCGGAGGAGATCGCTTTATTTCAGGATAATGATTCGCTTTTTCATAACTTTCCACGCACCAATCCATCCTGGCCGCAAAGTCATTTTGAATATCCGGCAGCCAGATCCATTGCCCATGAAGCCTGTCACCGTCATCGATTGCATCACTGAAGTAATTGTTTCCGTTATTCTTCATGAAACGTCCGCCCCATCCTCCCCAAGTGGGATTTTGTTCAGCGCTCAGTCCGTTTCCAATGAGATGAAAAAATGAGGGTGAATCCCCCTCACTGAAATAACTCTGTGCATAGGTGGCACCCAGTGGACCGTGTCCTGTTTTTACATTTTCTGTGGTCCAGTCATTATGAAAAATGTAATGATCAGAATAGGGATGTCCCTCATGCTGGTAATTTAAAGCTGTAAACTGATGACACTGGATATAAAATAAATTTGGAAACCGCTCCCTGATCATCCTGGCCGTACTATCCTGATCTGCAATGGCATATATTTTTAATTTACCATGCGCATAATCCAACTCTTCCTTACTCAGTTCCTTCTCCATGATCGCCAGCGCCTGGGCAATTGTGTTTGTACCTCCCCAGGCCTGCACCCATACCGGACGAGGGTCGTTATCCAGCAGTACCCGGATTATGTGCCTTGCACCATCCGATTCAAGCGGCCCAGCATAATGAAGAAATTCTTCATCCATATTACCTGCATATACTACCTCCTTCAACGCTTCTGGCGTGGGGTATCCGTCCCGGTGAAGCAGGATGTTATCCCGCACCTTTGCCCATTCTTCAATGGCATCCTGCATCCATACCGTTCCATGCCCATGCCTTTGCCATTTTGAATTTCCATAGATCAATCCCTCTGTTTGAAATTCATCGGTATACATAAGATACCTGACAAAGGAGGTTTTATCATCGATCTCTCCGTCAGTTGTTACTATAACCCTGGGGCTGTCATTATAATGAGCTGAGGTCTGCCCCATACACGATGACTGGAGGATCAGGGTAATTAGCAGAAGCCCCATAACTCTATTGAAAGTAGCTTTTCTCATAAAAATTGGTGTAGATTTATTGTCCGGTTCAGTAAATATAATCATTTCAGGGGAGTTATAGACAGCCACTCCTATGTGACTTTCATCACAGTGTACCTTTATAAAATCACCTATTTTTGCCCTTCATTTAAATGATAAATATGGCACAGAAAATATATACCGACTCAAAAGTTGAACTCTCACCCGTAGTTGCGCGGCATTATGATAAGATCATGAATGCTATCTCGTTAGGTAAGTATAACCACTTTATCAAAAGAGCTGTGCAGAATATGGACATTCAAAGCGGTGACCAGATTCTTGACCTGGGTTGCGGAACAGGAAAAAATGGTGCGCTGATGGCTCAGTATATAGGTGCGGAAGGAAAAATTACAGGAGTTGACCTCTCCCCCGAAATGGAAAAGCAGTTTCTTCAAAAACACGGAACCGATGAACGGTTTGATTTCAGAAGAGAACGGGTGGATATCCCATTTGACCTGGAAAAACGTTACGACAAAGTGCTCATCAGCTTTGTAATACATGGGTTTCCCCATGAGGTTAGGGAGTCGTTGCTGAAAAATGCATACAACCACCTGAAACCTGGCGGGGAACTGATGATCCTCGATTATGCAGAGTTTAACATGGTTGAAATGCCACAGTTTCATCGCTTTGTATTCACTACGGTGGAATGTAAATATGCATTCGATTTTATTGCACGCGAATGGAAATCCATCCTGGCGCAATTTGGATTTACTGAAATCAGTGAACAATTTTACTTCAGAAATTATGCAAGGTTGTTAAAAGGGAAAAAGGGAAACAAAAAATAATATAAGTCGCAGGCTTTGTCATGTGACTTTAATCAAACAGTATAAAATAAATAAAACAGTTAAATCATGAAATTATTACAAACACCGGTCGCTGAGATCGAAACAGCAGCAGAGCTGGAAAAAATTGTGAGTGAAAACGAAAATGTTATGGTATGTTGCGGACGCATGGGTCCCATGTGTATTCCTGTCTACGACGTTATGGAAGAGCTGGAGGAGGAACGCCCCAATGTGAAGTTCTATAGTATGGCCTTCGATTCACCTGAAGCAGGTATCATAAGAAATGCCCCTGCATGCAACGGGTTTATGGGACTGCCATTCACCGTATATTACAAGAATGGCGAGATGGTACACGCCACTTCCAGCATTCAGAACAGGCAGCAGGTGGTAGCTGTTCTTGACGAAAAATTAGGAGCTTAAAATTACCGTCATTGCGAAAGGGAGGGGACCAATGGTCAGAAGAAATGAATAAGAAGGTGACTGGTTTTACTCCTTTGATTTAGCAATGACTTTATAAAATTTGGGACAGGGTGCATCTACCGGTGCACCTGCCCTCCAAAACCAAAGAAGATACAATTATGGAAGAGAATTTTGATCTGATGATCATTGGTGCTGGTGCCGCCGGCCTAACAGCAGGTATATATGCATCACGCGGAAAAATAAATACGGTCATCCTGAATGAAGGCGCTGTGGGTGGACAGATGGTTCTCACCGAGGAGGTAGCCAACTACCCCGGAGTTGAAGCCACCAAAGGTTACATACTCGCCAATACCATGAAAACACAGGCGAAGAATTTCGGATGCAAGATAAAATCCAATATCACCATTACCGAATATGACCTGCAGGGTGATGTTAAAACTGTGAAGCTGGAAGATGGCAGGATATTCACCGCCGATGCAGTGATACTCACTCCCGGGGGAAGGCCCAGGTCATTAAATATTCCCGGTGAAGATAAGTTCAGGGGAACCGGGGTTTCCTATTGTGCCACATGCGACGGAGAATTTTTTACCGGTAAAGAGGTGATCGTGGTAGGCGGTGGGAATTCTGCGCTGGAGGAAGCGGTTGCCCTTACAAATTTTGCCACTAAAGTCACCATAGTCCACCAATTCGACCATTTTCAGGCATTTGAACATGCCGTTAACGAAGCCAAAAGCAACCCGAAGATACAATTCATCATGGAATCGGAACTGCGGGAATTTTCAGGCGATAACACACTGGAAAAGGTTACCATAGAACATCTGCCCACGGGCCGGATGTCGGAGATGAACGTTAATGGTGTATTTATTTTTGCAGGATATCTTCCCAATACCGAGGCGATTAAACCGTTCGTACAGTTGAACGAAAGAAACGAGATCATAGTGGACGGAGATATGAAAACCAGTGTTCCGGGGGTGTTTGCGGCGGGGGACTGTATTCCAAAAAAATACCGGCAGGTAACCACAGCAGTTGCCGATGGCACCATCGCTGCCCTGAGCGCTTCAGAATACTTCAGGACCAAGCAATCACAGACCCTGCAATCCCCTACCCTGGCCGGATAAAGCCAAATGCCAGGTCAGTGATGAGACAAAATTCATATCCCGGGGGAAACTCCGGGATTTTTGCTAAATCGTCAGAATGAAAACGCATAATCAGAGTCTGTCATTTAAGTAGAGTGGCTGGATCATAAGATGCCTCATCAAAACAAAAATATCCCGTTAAAATTTGATATTCTCATTTTTTTTTGTATGTTACAGGTATGTTGAAAAGATACATACTTATACTAATCACAACAGTTTTGGTTGTGATATTTGCAGTTCAGAATGTGGGAATGGCAGACATAAAGCTCTGGTTTTTTGATACCAGTGCCTCCCTGTCACTGATCATCATTCTTACATTCGTATTAGGTGCATTGGTAACACTTTTATTCGCATTCCAGGAGATCCGAAAACGGAATAAAAAGATTGGAGACCTGGAAGATAAAATCAAGGTGTTTAAACTGAAGAATGCCACTGAAAAAACTAAACCCACAGAGTTCACTGAACCAAAAACCTAAGGCCTATAAGGCTTGTTGATGCTTCAGGAAGTAATCCTGAAGAAGTCATCAGCCAGACATAACCTTATTACTCAATTTAAACGGTGCCGCTGAAATTACCTGACTCAAGTAATAATGGGCAGTATTCAGCTATCCGCTAAAGGCAAGTTGACCATAGCACTGCTTGTTCAACTGTCAGGAGAATTTGAAGGAATCTTAATTATCAATTTTTATAAAACTAAAAAATCGAATATTATGACAACGAAAGAAAATGAAAAGAATAAAAATGATCAAGGCTTTTGGGATGAAGCAAAGGAAAATATAAACGAGGGTGCAAAAGTCATTGGAGACGAAATGCGTGATCTTGGAGATAAAATTTCTGCATATTCCGAAGAGATTTTCGGAAAGATCAAAGAACATACCGGGGATATGGTACAATCAGGAAAAGATCTCACACAGGAAGCTGTTAACAAAGCGCAGGAGATGGCTGAAAAGTACCGTGACCAGAATGAGATCCGAAAGCTCAATGAAGAAAAGAAAAAGGTTGCGGCCCAATTGGGAATGCATTTTTATCTGATTTTGAAAAACAATGACAATAAGGTGCCGTCTTCGATTTTACGAAGAAAGGCGATCAAATCAACCCTGGAACAGATGGAATCATTGGACCAGCAAATCCTGGATCTTTCAGATGAAGATAAATAATGATCACTTCTGATTTATTTTACATGATTGGGTCCATTGGAACCTGCCTTTATTAATTATAAAAAAACCAGGACCACATGTCAATTGTTTTATCTTTAGGGAATCTGCATTTAAGGCAGGTTTCCTTTGAATTACATTTTATTTACAAAAACAACTTTATATGAACCTGATAAACAGATCCAACCCGTTGATATTTGCACTTCAGGGATTACTGATGCTTGGTATCGGTGTATTTATCCTGATCAGGCCGGATGTGACACTCGCGGCACTGACCAGTCTGCTGGGAATAATCTTAATAGTATCCGGGGGGTTTCTAGCCTTCAGTGCCTGGTATGGAAGAGAAACTACAAACCAGTTCCTGCTGTTTGAAGGCGTTGTTGTGGCCAGTCTTGGCCTCCTGTTTGTCCTTTTTCCCGGTTTGCTGGCCAATGTATTCATAGTACTGCTGGGCATCATCACTTTTCTAAGCGGCCTGGTAAACCTTTGGTTATTAATCAAAGTCCGGGCAAAAATTACCAGTACCGGTTTTTTACGCAATACACTGGTGCTGTTGTTTGGAATATTCCTCCTGGCCAACCCCATGCGGGGACAGGAAGCCATTGCAATGATCATCGGGATATTTGCCCTGGTCTTTGGAATTATAACATTGCATGGGGCCTACCGAATATTCAGGGTAAAGAATAATTGAATGGGGATGAAATTACTTCCAGGCACGCCCTGCTGTTATGATAGGGACATTTCCAGAATCCAGCCTTCTCTTCAATGAAATATGGCCTGCCCTGTTTATCCACACGCCAGTGCCATTCTCCATTTTCTTTATCGATCATGTAATTCTGAATAAAACGCCAGCTCTGCATCGCTGCATCAAGAAATTCCGGAAGCCCGGAAATCCTGTGGGCATGATAATAACCGACTATTGCTTCCGCCTGCGGCCACCAGTGTTTATCAGTATCCCATCGTTCATCAGTGGGGAAATATTCGTAAAATAATCCCCCGTCATTGTCCAACCCCTTCATGTTTTGTCTGGCAATTTTCACAGCCAGGGTACCACATTGCTCCTTGAGATCCTCATCATCCAGTACATCTGCAGCTTCATGCAGCAGCCATGAACATTCAATATCATGGCCGAAAGAAACCAGGTCCGACTTCAGGTTCCAGTCTTCATCAAAAAACAGATTCAGATGCCCCGATTCATTCAGAAAATAGTTCGTAAACAGATAAACAAGGTTTCTTAACTGCACCTTTAGTTCACTGTTTTCCCACACCCTGTACAGGTTGGTGTATGCCTCCAGAATATGAAGGTGTGTATTCATGGTCTTGCTCTCGTTCAGGTCCTTCTCACTGAGTCTCAGATCACCCTCCAGCTCCCAATTTCTTGTAAACGCTTCGAAATAACCATTCTTTACCGGATCGAAACTATGCTTCTCAATGTCAAGATACAACCCAACCGCAATATCCAACGCCTCCTGGTTACCTGTTGCCCTGTAATATTCAGTCATTCCATAAATGGTGAATGCCTGGGCATAGATCTGTTTCTTTGGATCCAACGGATTCCCCTGGTAATCCAGCTTCCAAAACACACCGCCCCATTCTCTGTCAAGAAAATTATTTTTGATATAATCATAAGCCCTGTCTGCCGACGCAAGGTATTCCGGTTGTTTCAAAATCCGGAAGGAGGAACTAAAGGTCCAGAGGATCCGGGCATTCAGAACCGAACCTTTGTTGGCACGTGGAGAGGGGGCCCCTTCAAAATCGATGTGCCCGATAAATCCCCCGTGTTCCCGGTCGGGCGTATGATTCAACCAGAAAGGTAATATATTTCCGGTCAATTCCTGATGTAGTTCATCTTTTAATTTCTGGATTATATAATTCATACAATGTGTTCGATTACTCAGGGTAAACGTAAAGCGGGTTGATCAATATCTTGATTACAGAGGGATCGTTTCTGAGCAGCTTCAACATTCCAGGAGTAGCATCTTTCACGCCACCACTTCATACATGGACGGTACATGTCCAGGAAAGTGCCCATATAAGTATTGCCGTTAACAGATTTATGTTCCTCATAATCAACTATTATTAATTATTCGGTGATCCCTTTCCAGTTGTCTGTCCTGAACGGTGATGCCGGCAGCTCTGCTGAATTCTCCAGGTTACATTCCGGATTTATGGACCAGCCGTAACGAACAGCTACAGGGTCCGGTACCGAAGGAGATGACACCTCTACCTTACCTCCGTGAATTTCAGCATCTGCCCAGTAAAAGACCTTATCTTCACCTGCGATGGAAAATCCTTTCAGGGGTGCTCCGTCCCTGGTCTGTAATCCTTCATATACATGGTCAAAACCAATGGAGATCGTTTTGTCTGATCTGTCGATGGTACGGTACACCGGACCGCTGTAGGGAATATCTTTTCCATATACCAGGGCCAGGGCATTTAATGCAAGTCGCTTCCCCACGTCTTGTTTATTTCCCGGGTGAATATCCAGTGCATCCCCGATATCAATTGCCACTGCCATTCCTGTATTCGGCAGTTCAAGCGCCATGGTTTGTGCCTCACGTAATTCGGCCCAGGTATCTTCAACAGGTATACTGTTTGTACGCTGGAACCCGGCAAGCTGAACAAACAGGAACGGAAAATCATCCTGCCCCCAACTCGTACGCCAGTCATTGATCATCAGACTGAACAACTTCCTGTATTGGTAGGCTCTTCCAGCATTGCTCTCTCCCTGATACCAGGTGGCTCCCCTGATTGTGAAGGGGATCAAAGGATGGATCATGGCATTGTACAGTACCGACACCTGGTTCGGGTTATAGGGGGAAACCGGATTGGTTTTCACATCCCTGAAATCGAACCCTTTGGCCGCTTTCCACCCCTGCGCAATGGAAATGACCCGGCCATTTTCTGATTTAATATAAAAATCTTTCTCCTCACTCATAAATCCTCCACCCCCGGTATTGTCCAGGATCCGGATTACTATCCGGTTCATCCCGGGTTGCACAAGTTCTGAGGGGACTTCGTATTCGCGTACCTTGTCCCACCGCCGGTCTTCACCAACTTTTACACCGTTAAATCAAGCTTCATCGTAATCGTCCGGGGCACCGTATGACAGCAAAACCGACTTTCCTGCAAAAGACTCAGGTAGCTCCACATCTTTTACAAACCAGCCGGAACCATCGAAATTCCCCAGTTCAGTTTCTTCCCACATTACCGGGAGGTCTACCGACAACCATGACTCCGTATCCACTGCTTCTGTCGCGTAAACAGACGCGCCATCCTTCAGTCCCGGATCAAGCTGAATAATTTCCTCTTGCTGCGCTTCCATATCTTCCCTGTATTTCTGCTCAATCTCAGACTGGTTGCCGCTTACCAACTCTAGTGCAGCCAGTTTTTCATCGAAATCCCTCATGCTGCCCAGCGCAGTTTTGCTTGTCCAGGCTTCTGCTACAGTACCTCCCCAGGCAGTCTGTATCAATCCCACCGGAACCTTCAATTCCTTATGTATCTTTCTTCCGAAAAAATAGCCTGTGGCTGAAAAATCTTTGGCAATCTCCGGAATACAGGCATTCCACCCATTTGTACGAATGGTATCCACCGGACTAAATGTGAGATTTCGTTCAACAGTGAACAACCGGATGTCAGGATAATCGGCATTGGCCACCTCCTCCTCCGCATTGTTTAGATTTGCCCAATTGCTTATCATGGGCATCTCCATATTCGACTGGCCGGAGCAGATCCAGACCTCTCCCGTCAATACATCACTAAATATTATGGTGTCGAATGATGAACTTATAACCAACGCATCCGGTCCCCCATAAGTTTCTTCATCCAATACCACTTTCCAATGTCCGTCCTTGCCGGTTTTTGCAGTTACTTCCTGGTCCCTGAATAGAACTGTGATTCTCGCTGATGGTGTAGCCTTCCCCCAGATATTTACCGGTTTATTGGCTTGCAGTACCATGTGATCGCCAAATATAGGAGCCGGTTCAATGAATTTATCCTGTTGCGATTCACAACTGACACTGATGATGAATATCGCGAATAAAGCGATAAGAGAAATTTTGCATTTCATAAGTATTCCCGTTTATTGGTAAATTGAACTGATTAACCTATAAAACTAAGAAATAATTTGAATGAATCTGATTATGTGCTGAAATCCAGAAACTTCTTACATCAGGAAGATGCCACTTTTCCTGCAATGATCCATCATCTGTCCCGGCCAGAGACTTGCCTGCACCTCTCCGATATGCGCCTTTCTGAGAAAATACATGCAGAGTCGCGACTGCCCTATACCTCCGCCAATGGATTCAGGAAACTCACCTGCCAGTAGTCGCTTATGGAAGAACAAAGACTGTCGCTCTTCTGCTCCCCGGATCTTCAGCTGATGCAACATTGCTTCAGCATCCACCCGGATACCCATGGAGGAAAGTTCAAATGCACGTTCCAGTACCGGGTTCCATACTATAATATCACCATTCAGGCCGTGGTAACCGCTAACCGTTTCAGTAGACCAGTCATCATAATCGGGGGCCCTTCCGTCGTGGGGCTCTCCTGATACAAGTTTGTTGCCGATACCAATGATGAAAACAGCGTTGTGTTTTTTTGCAATGATATCTTCCCGCTCTTTGGGTGTAAGATCCGGATATTCAGCTTCCAACTCCTCGGTATGTATAAAGGTGATCTCTTCCGGTAAGGTGGGAACGATCTCCGGATGGTTCTCATAAATAATAAATTCAGTCCGCTTAATCACCGCATAAATCCTGTTTACCACATCCTTCAGGTACGCCAGGTTCCGTTGCTCAGGTTGAATGATCTTCTCCCAATCCCACTGATCCACGTAAATGGAATGCAAATTATCCAGCTCCTCGTCGGGCCGGAGGGCATTCATATCGGTATATATCCCGAATCCGTTGGCGATCTCATAATCGGCCAGCATCATACGCTTCCATTTGGCCAGGGAATGTACAATCTCTGCCGTAACCCCCTCCATATCCTTTACCGGAAAACTCACCGCCCGTTCTATCCCGTTCAGATCATCATTGATTCCTGTTCCCTGCTGTACAAACAACGGCGCCGTCACACGCCGTAATTTTAACTCCGAAGCCAGGCTCTCCTGGAAAAAATCCTTGATCATCTTGATCGCCCGTTCCGTCTCTTTCAAATCTAAATAGGAATTGTAATTCTTAGGGATAATAAGTTTCATATTTTTATTATTTTGTTTGTACAAATAACAGATTTTAGATTAAGAATTCAAAATGGTTTCGAATTGGAATTTATATTCAACCTGACCATATTGGTACCGTATGCAAATAACCTGATCATCTCCTCAAGGAACATGCCTGTTTTGATCATTGGCAATAGATTCTTGAACTTCTTCCGGATTATTTGTAATTTTATTGTGTTGCATGTCGTCATTTGAATGTAACTGGTGTCTGTCAATAAGGTGGAGAGGCTGGATTATACTATTCGAGATCAATGGGTGCGGGGCTTGCGAAAACCAGAAATCAGGAAAACTGACATTTGCCGGCATGATCGTTTTGGAGTCAAGCATAACACAGCTATTGACATTTTCTTACAAGCAATAACTGATAATCCGACGCATAATGGAACAAAGAAATACCATCAGGAAAAGCATGTTACTCCTCATGCTTATTTGTTTTTTCGCAACATTGGATGTGGGAGCTTCTTCTGAGACAGACGACCCTGTTTACATTTACTGTGATCAAACCGGGCCCGCTGAAGATTTTGCAGTGAAAAAGCTGAAAGGCTTCCTGGGATTAAATGGATCCAGGGTGGAGGTTCAGGACCTGAAAGGGTATAAAAGTTCTGAGAACAGAAAAATCACAAGTTATTTTCTTCTGAATCAACAAAATCCAAATTATAAAAGCCACAGCACGCTATTTACCGGAAATATTGATCCTTCTCTAATGCCGGAGGGCTTTTCAATTGAAAGGAGCAATTCGGGTATCACGATAACAGGTGCTGATGATACCGGTCTGCTATATGGAGTGTACGAGTTAATTGAACGCTTTGAGATGGAAGATATCCACAAAATCACAAGCTTCCAATCAGCGCCAAAACTGGCATTCAGAGGTATTAAATTTAATTTACCCTGGTCAACTTATCGTGTGCATGAGTCACTCTCCATGCACTATGAAACTTGCCGGGATTTACAGTTCTGGGAAAAGTTCCTGGATATGATGTCTGAAAACAGGTTTAATCACCTGACACTGTGGGCAATTCATCCCTGGACGTATATGGTAAAACCGACCAATTATCCTGAAGCATCCGGGTTAACCGACCGGGAATTGTTGGAATGGCAGAATTTCTGGCATTCGTTGTTTGCAATGGCCAATGAGAGATGTATAAAAGTGCTTATGGTTAACTGGAACATTTTTGTTTCTCCTGAGTTTGCCAAAGCTCATAATGTGGCCCTTTACAGTACAGAGTTATCAAGCGGATACAACGGCAAAGGAGATTATTCCACCTTGGTCCAGGAGTACAATAAGGATGTGGTAAGACAGGTATTGGAGGAATATCCTGAACTTTCAGGGCTTGGTATTAGTCAGAATGAGCGGATGGAAGGCAGGACAGAGGAGGAATGGCAAAATTGGATCGTTGATACCTACTTTAATATATTAAACCAGGCTGAGGGAAACAAGGAATTAATGATGCGGGGTCATACGCATCCAAGCCCGGAGCTGACGCGCGATGCCATTGAAAAAAATAAAGAAATTTTCAAGGGTCCGGTATGGATTTCTTTGAAGTTTAACTGGTCCCATGCGTTTGCATCTCCAAAATTATTCTATATCCACGGAGGATCCACATCTGATTCATTCTGGAATCCGCATCCCGTCGATTATAAGATTTTATTTAAAATCAGGAACGAAGATTTCTTTATTCTGAGATGGGGTCAGCCGGACTATATACGCGAGTTGATCAGGGAAAACAGCCAGCCTTATATCGATGGATATACAATAGGTTCAGAAACTTATATTCCGGCAAAAGAATACACCACGAAACCCGGGGAACACCTTACATGGGATTATGGATTTGAAAAACAGTGGCTATTCTATAAGCTTTGGGGGCGCCTTATGTATGATCCTGAGATATCGGA
The DNA here is from genome assembly GCA_040880545.1 of Bacteroidales bacterium. GTDB lineage: Bacteria > Bacteroidota > Bacteroidia > Bacteroidales > M55B112. Next base: position 18,603 of record JBBDIE010000194.1, read on the forward strand.
TGAAGTCTTCGAACTCGGCTTTGACAAGAAATACGGACCAGGAACAGGTAAGTTTTTACTGGGGGCCTCCGCCAAAGCAGGAAATATGCCCCTTCGTTTAGCTACTTATTTCTCCTCGTCCTGGGACTTTACCTTATATTCTGAAGGATTTATCTCCGGTGCAACACAAACCTGGCGGGGTCAATACTACGATAAAACTTCCGCATTTCTATCCATAGAGGAGATCATTCATAGTAAGACCCTTGATCCTCAATGGATGAATATACGGGAATATGTGGATATGATAAATAATGAATATCCAATTCCCGCATCCAGACTTACTCCCGCCAAACTGGCCCGCCAACTGGAAGACGATGGGCTGGAAGCCCTCAGCCTTTTAAGTTCGGTTGCAGGTACAGATGCCACCCTTTTGCACGAAATTGCCGATCAAAAAGCCTGGGCCTACCTGAGCCTCTATTTTGCATCCAAGCTGAGGGCCGGTATCGATTTGCAACTATATCGCACTTCAGGAATTATGGAAAACAAAGAAAGTGCACTATCACATATTGAACAGGCTTTGATCCATTGGGAAAAGTTATGCCTTACCATGGATCCGTATGCAAAGGAGATCCCCTTGCTGCATCTGGGGGATGATTACATAACAACCAAATTCAGCAAGCCGGTTGAACGATTTTCCTGGAGGGCCTTCTCTGACCAGGTTTTACGTGATGTGGAAATTGTCAGAAACAGCAGGAATTAAAGAATCATCGTGAAACTCCTATACCTGGTTTCCTATTGCAATCCATTGGTCATTTACCCGGAAAAGTAAAAATGCTCCAACGATGAATTCCAGCACCCGCTCCCAATTATGCATTCATCAGGAAATTTATTAATTTCACGTTCTGATTTTCAGAAAGCTTAATACAGGAAGGATCACTAAATCTGAAAGTGCGATTCCGTGATCTTTCCGGTATATATACATATTCACGTTACATCCCGGTTCATTATTGAATTATGCATATAATAAAATGTAATGTTCAATAAAATATTATATCATATTGTTCAGTTGAAAATAACAGGTAATAATTCGGGAAAATTCTTAATGATATGGTTAAACTTTCAAGCATTATGGCAGTCTAATGAAACTGCCGTGGCATTGTCTGAAATATGGAGCCCTCAAATGAACTAATTAAATGGCATTGAACAGAAAAAAATTAATCAATAGATCCGCTACCATTATATCGATAGTCGTGGTGCTGGGAATAATTCTCATACCCAAATTAAAACCGATGTTACAGTCGGAACAAGGTATGAGTTCCGGTATGCCCGCACCAGGTATGGGCCGGGGTACCCAGGTATTGTTTGCCAGTGGATATATTATTAAACCCACCCGGATGAATGAGCTGATCTACACCACGGGTTCCCTGATTCCCGACGAGCAGGTGGAACTGGCCTTCGAAACATCAGGAAAAGTGGTGGGAATCTATTTTAAGGAGGGTACCAGGGTGAAGAAGGGACAGTTACTGGCTAAGATCAATGACAGGCCTTTGCAGGCGCAGCTTTTAAAATTGCAGGCCCAGCGAAAGCTAACGGAAGAGCGGGAGTTCAGACAGCGCCAGCTGCTGGATCGGGATGCTATCAGCCGGGAAAGTTATGACCAGGTTGCCACAGAACTTCAGTCGCTTGAAGCAGATATCCAACTGATCGAAGCACGTATTTCAGAAACAGAATTGAGGGCACCCTTTGATGGTGTAGTTGGTTTACGAATGATCAGTGAAGGTGCTTTCGCAACCACACAGACGAAGATAATCAGCCTGGTAAAGATCAGCCCCCTGAAAATTGAATTTTCGGTTCCCGAACGGTATGCCGGCGAAATATCTCCCGGGTTCCCTATCTCATTTGAGGTGGATGGAATCACAAAGACTTTTACTGCCAAAGTATATGCCGTTGATCCAAAAGTGGATGAGAAGACCCGTACCATCGTCGCCAGGGCCATGTATCCCAACAGCAAGGAAGAATTGAAACCCGGCCGGTATGCCAGCATCAGGGTATTATTGTCGGAAATTGAAAACACAATAGCCATCCCAACCCAGGCAGTTATTCCGGAAATGGGGGGTGAGAAAGTATTCATCATAAAAAACGGGAAAGCTTCAGAGGTCAGGATTCAAACAGGACTGCGAACAGAATCACATATTCAGATCAAGGAAGGACTCCGGTTTGGTGACACACTGCTGACAACGGCCATATTACAGTTGCGCCATAATATACCGGTACAGCTTGACACAATTATCAGCAACGAACCCATTGTAAACAGCATACCATGAGTCTGGCATCAGTTAGCATACAAAGACCTGTATTAGCAACCGTATTCTCACTGGTTATCCTTCTATTTGGTGCCATTGGACTTACCCGTCTTGGGGTGAGAGAGTTTCCGAGTGTCGATCCTCCCCTGATTTCTGTGAGTACATCCTATCCGGGAGCAAATTCCGATGTAATAGAAACCCAGATCACCGAACCCCTGGAACAATCGATTAATGGTATTCCCGGGATACGAACCTTAACCAGCAGCAGTAGCCAGGGGCGCAGTAGAATTACCGTTGAGTTTGAATTGTCTGTTGATATGGAGACCGCGGCCAATGACGTACGCGATAAGGTGTCGCAGGCCCAACGCTTCCTGCCGCGGGATTGTGATCCCCCCACCGTTTCCAAAGCCGATGCTGATGCCAGCCCGATTATGATGATTGCTGTGCAGAGTACCAAAAGATCCCTACTCGGACTTTCAGAAATTGCCGAACTAACATTTAAAGAGCAGTTGCAGACCGTCTCCGGGGTCAGCGCTGTCATGATCTGGGGAGAGAAAAGATACGCCATGCGAATCTGGCTCGATCCCGAAAAGCTGGCCGGATACCAAATGACACCCCTGGATGTACGCAATGCAATCATTCGCGAAAATGTGGAGCTCCCTGCAGGCAGTATCGAAGGCAATACCACTGAACTAACCATCCGCGCCCTGGGACTCATGACCACCCCGCAGGAATTTAACAGCCTTATCCTGCGACAAACTGGCGATCAGATTGTACGGGTAAGCGATATCGGCAGGGCAGAATTAGGACCGGAGGACCTTCGCGGAATCATGCGAATGAACAATATCCCCACGGTTGCTGCCATTATCATTCCCCAACCGGGCGCAAACCATATCGATATCGTGGATGAGGTATACAGCAGACTGGAATACATCAAAAAAGACCTACCTGATGATGTTAAATATGTGGTGGGCTTCGATAATACAAAATATATCCGTTCATCTATTAAAGAGGTTCAGAATACCATATATCTCGCCTTCTTTCTTGTACTTTTCATCATTTTTATCTTCCTGCGTGACTGGCGGACTACCATTATTCCGATCCTGGTGATCCCCGTTTCACTGGTAGGTTCTTTCTTTGTAATGTACATATTCGGGTTCACCATCAATGTGCTTACTCTGCTGGCCGTCGTACTCTCCATTGGCTTGGTGGTTGATGATGCCATTGTGATGATGGAAAATATATACGTAAAAATTGAACAGGGAATGTCGCCCAGAGAGGCTGGGATCAAGGGGGCCAATGAAATATTTTTTGCCATTATATCCACCACCATTACGGTCATTGCTGTATTTATACCCATTGTTTTCCTGGAGGGAATGACGGGAAGATTGTTCAGGGAATTCAGTATTGTGATTGCAGGAGCTGTGGCCATCTCATCATTTGTGGCCCTGTCCCTCACTCCCATGCTTTCAACCAAACTATTAAAAACCCGGCATAAGCATTCCAGACTCTACAATTACACAGAAAAATTCTTTATCTCCCTGAATAGAATTTACAAGGATTCACTCAATACATTTCTCGAAAAGAGATATATCGCCTACATCATTCTTGTCGCATCATTTGTGCTGATCTTCGTATTGTGGAAAAATATTCCTGCCGAGATGGCACCACTGGAGGATCGTTCACGGCTCACTATCAGAACCACAACCCAGGAGGGAGCTACCTACGAATTCAATCTCGGGTTTATCGAAGATATCGCCGAAATGGTGGAAGAAACCGTACCCGAAAGTGAAGAGATTACCCAGAGGGCCTGGAGTTCCGGCGGATTTGTAATCGTATCCCTGGTTGAACCCTCTGAGAGAGAACGAACCCAGAATGATATTGCCAATCAGTTGTCGGGGAAACTGCGAACAATGACCAAGGCCCGTGCCAACGTTATGCAGCAATCGACATTTGGTGGCAGGCGGGCCGGACTTCCGATTCAGTATGTACTGCAGGCGCCCACCATCGATAAATTACGGGAAATTCTACCTCCATTTATGGAGGAGGTAAATAACAACCCCATTTTCGAAATGGCCGATGTTAATCTAAAATTCACCAAACCTGAGTTGCAGATTGTAATTAACCGGGATAAGGCCAACCTTCTGGGAGTATCAACTCAGAATATCGGGCAGACATTGCAGCTTGCACTCAGTGGTCAACGGTTTGGCTATTTTATCATGAATGGTAAGCAATATCAGATCCTGGGCGAACTGGCCAGGGAGGACCGGAATAAACCCCTGGATCTGAAATCGTTGTATGTGAGAAATAATACCGGGGAAATGGTGCAACTGGACAATTTTGTTACCCTCCGGGAATCAACAGCACCGCCCCAGTTATACCGCTATAACAGGTTCGTGGCCGCCACCGTAACTTCCGGACTGGCCGAAGGAAAAACCATTAGTCAGGGTATTGCTGAGATGGATAAAATTGCAGATAAAGTGTTGGACGATTCTTTCAGAACTGCACTCGACGGCGATTCTAAAGACTACATGGAAAGTTCCTCCAGCCTGATGTTTGCATTCCTGCTGGCCATTCTCCTTATTTTCCTGGTACTCTCGGCACAGTTTGAAAGTTTTAAAGACCCGCTCATCGTTATGATGACCGTTCCCCTGGCACTTACGGGCGCGCTGCTGTTTATGTGGTATTTCGGAATTACCATGAACATTTTCAGCCAGATAGGAATCATTATGCTCATTGGACTTGTCTCCAAAAACGGTATCCTCATCGTGGAATTTGCCAACCAGAGAAAAACAGCCGGAATGAGCAAAAATGAGGCGATCCGGTTCTCCGCTGCAGCCAGGTTCAGGCCAATCCTCATGACGAGCTTGTCAACTATCCTGGGAGTTCTTCCGCTTGCCCTGGGTTGGGGAGAAGGTGCACAGAGCCGTGTTGCCATGGGTGTCGCGGTTGTAGGTGGACTTACACTTTCCACATTGCTTACACTGTATGTTGTTCCTGCTATTTACCTCTTAATTTCAAGCGAAACGAAAAGTATTAATGATGAACCAGTTAATTCCATTGAAGTTGAGACCCCTTAGCCAGAAATATCGTTTACTTTATCTGTTCATTTTCTTCTTCACAACGGTAAATACCGGAGCCCAGGAAATATACGATCTGAGCCGATGTATTCAAGCCGGACTGGAAAGAAATTTCAACCTGCAGGTAGTCCGCAACAGCGAGGAAATAGCATTGAACAACCATTCCAAGGGAAATGCCGGCATGTTGCCAACGGTAACTGCTGTCAACCGCTTCGGGGGTACATTGAACAGTACCGATCAAAATTATGTGGACGGCTCCAGAAATTCCTCTTCAAACATTCACAATACATCAGGATCAGCAGCGATTAACCTCGGAATGACCATCTTCAGGGGGTTCCAGGTACAAAATACCTACCTAAAACTGGGGGAACAGGCCGAACTGGAAGGGCTTAAAACACAGATGGCCATAGAAAACCTGATTTCACAGATCGTATCGGAATACAACTACTACCTGCAACAAATGGCCCTCTATGTGAACCTGGACTATTCCGTTTCATTGTCCCGTGAACGTGCACGAATCGATGAACAACGCTACCTGCTGGGATCTGCATCCAAAATGCAGCTGCTGCAGTCACTGGTCTACCTGAATGCCGACAGTTCAAGACTTGCCAGGCAAAATGAAGTATTGCGGACCTCTCAGATCAGACTGAACGAACTAATGGCCAGCGACAACCTGGGAGAGATTATAACGCTGATGGATACAGTCATTGACATTAACAAGGCCCTTTCGTATGATTCGCTGATTAATGAAACACTTAATTACAATACCAGTCTGCAGATCGCTTCCAGGAACCAGGTGATTTCGGAACTGGATTATAAAATTATAGAATCACGGGCCTATCCCTATCTTTCCTTGTCGTCTGGCTACGGCTACAACTACAATAGCTACGGGAACAGCCAGTTGATTAACCAGCACACACTTGGAATGAACTATGGGTTGACATTGGGGGTTGATATTTTCGACGGGTTTAACCGCAACCGGGAAAAAAGCAATGCACGCATTGAAATTGAGAACAGATCAATCCTCTACAAGGAGGTGGAACAAGAGGTAAGGGCCGACCTTCTTACCATTTACTACGCATACGAAAACAACTTACGACTGCTCAGGCTGGAAGAACAAAATCTGGAGGTGGCCATGGAAAACCTGGAAATAGCCCTGGAACAATACAAACTGGGAAGCCTGGCCGGACTCGAACTCCGTGAAGTACAAAAGAGCCTCCTGGACGCTGAGGAACGGCTGATAACCGTTAAATACCTTACTAAAGTTGCTGAAATCTCATTGCTCCAGATTTCGGGAAATATCATGGATTACTTGTAATTGACAACTGAACCATGACCACTCCCCGGTCAGGTGTAAATATCTTTCTTCTTATAAATCCAGTATGAAAGTGCTGTCAGCAACACCGAAATTCCCACAAAATAGGCCAAAGTTCCAATCTTAACACCAGGATCCGGGTTGATCGCATCCGCATCCACAAAATAAAACGGGCTCACGTACCCTATAAATGCTACACTTTCTGCAATTTTTGCAATATTGTAAATGAAATAAAAAACCAACACCAGCGCGATTCCAAAAACAGTAAATGGCTTTGCCCTTCTGATCAGTGTCGATATGAAAAGGCCAAGGGCCCCAAAGAGGTATGTCAGCAACATGGTATTAAACGAGAGTATAAGAAATGCTTTGATACTGAAGGGTCCTGATTTAACCAGCTCTATGCTCACAAATCCAGCGAATGCTGTGACCAGGTTCAGTAAGAATATATTGAGAACGATAACGGCCAGCTTACTTAAAAAAACCTCGCTTCGGGAGATAGGGCGCGACAGCAGGTACTCGGCAGTATTGTTGTACTCTTCCTTCAACAGGATGTTGGAGGATAGTACGATGGAAAAGACACTACCCAGTACCATCATGTAGATGAGGTTATTGGCAGTATAAAAACCAAATACAGATAGCAGGTCGTTGACATTGGAGATCCCTTTGAACTGCAACATACCTTCCGGAAATAGTTTCATCAAATCAAGTATCTTGGCCTGGTTCTCCAGAAATATCGGATAAGCCGACATCGTAACCGACATTAAGAGGATGATTACAGCCATCCAGATGATGAGGTTGGGTAAATTCATCCTCATCTCCTTTTTAAAGAGGTTCCTGTTCATAAATCGTCTGCCTTAATGTTCATAATAGTGCATAAATATTTCGTCCAGCGAAGGTTCCTCAATCCTGAGGTTAGATATCTGCATTCCCGAAATGATACCCACAAGTTCGTTGATGTTACCTGAATAGAGGAACGTTGTACTGTTGTCGGCCCCAACAAGCAAACTCTCAACTCCCGGAATGTTAAATTTTTCCCGGACCATTCCGGTTTCAAATTCCATATACACCTTCTTAAGTTGCTTCTTTCTCAATGTTTCTATATCCTCCATCTGAACAATCTGCCCCTCCTTGATAATGGCCACCCGTTTGCAGAGCATCTGCACCTCACTGAGTACATGGGATGAGAAAAATACAGTCATTCCTTTCTTGTTCTCAGACCTGAGCAACTCAAAAAATATGGATTGCATGAGTGGATCCAGACCGGTGGTCGGCTCATCAATGATCAATAGTTTCGGCCTGTGCATCAGGCTCTGGACGATGGATACCTTCTTGCGGTTCCCCATAGAGAGCTCAGCTATCTTACGTTTCAGATCCAGATTGAACAGCATGGCGAGTTCCTTTATTCTATCCTCACCATCTCCTTTGTTGTAAAAACGGTAGCAATACCTGAGAAATTCATGCACGTCCATATACGGATAAGGGATCGCATCGGAAGGAATGTACCCGACCGACTGCTTAATCTTCTTCGTATCCCTGGCTGTATCCATGCCCATTATAGAGGCACTTCCATCTGTGGGGAAAATCATATTCATCAGTATACGAATGGTAGTCGATTTCCCGGCTCCGTTGGGACCAATGAACCCAAATATCTCCCCCTCCTCCACTGCCAGATTCACATGCTCTATACCCCTGATCCTGCCGTAAAATTTTGTAAGGTTTTTTATATCTATAATTGACGTTCCCATTATGGTACAATGTTTAAACCAATGTAATATTTATGAACTGGAGGGTGCGTTGTCTCTAATTCCGCTTATGCAGCGGAACTTAGCGATTTAAAATCAAATATATACTTTAGAAGTGATAAGGTGAGAAAAAATTATTAACGTATGAAAGAGAAGCAGTATTTACCGAAGTATCAAGATTCCCTTCGGTCATGAGCCCCGGCCAATCCGGTCACTCACATCTTCTATACGTCGAAAACTGAAAACTACTTTTTATTGCAAACACTAACTATGGATAAAACGACACCCCTTCCCCTGTAGTTCCCTTATTACATCTTCATATCCTTCGACATCTATGGGAAAGGTTCCATCTTCAATCACGGTTACCTTAAATCCCTCCCCCAGGGCATCCAGTACCGAAAACCGGACACAGACATCGGCTGCAAGCCCGCAAATGTACAGTTCATTGGCGCCACGTTCACGCAGGTACCCGGCCAGGCCTGTATTTCTTTTATGTCCATTGTCGTAAAATCCACTGTAACTGTCAATCTCCCAATGAACCCCTTTCCTGAAGATAGCCTCTACCCTGTCGGTATTCAGGTCTGGATGAATTTCAGCGCCCTTTGTATTTTTAACGCAATGGTCGGGCCAGAGGATCTGTTCCAGACCCTGCCACAGAATCTTCTCGAACGGCTTTTTACCACGGTGGTTCGAAGCAAAACTGCTGTGATTTTCCGGGTGCCAGTCCTGTGTGGCCACCACAAGGTCAAAATTTGGTTGAATACGGTTAATAACCGGAACTATTTGATCACCACCCGGAACTTCCAGTGATCCTCCCGGCATAAAGTCGTTTTGTGCATCTATAATAACAAGTGTTTTCATCTCTTCAGTTTTTTAAATTTTTGGAAATGTAAAAAGCTACCCCTGAACCTCCCATTCTATTCTCAAGACTAACGTAGTCCTCGCATTTCCCGGATCAGCGAATTCTTCATATTCATCAGGCCGTCGCTGATTCCGATTTTGTACCTGTGTGGAAACTCAAATCGCTTATATTCTTCAGGCAATTGACGAAGCCTCTGTCGTGCATATCCTGAGATTTCCTGCAAAGAAAGCTGCCTGCCGGTGCGTTTCCCTTTTTCCATCACTTTCTCCAATAGCTCCTCTTTTCTGTACTCTTCAATATTGAGTGATTTGCCATATTCATAGGGATGGTGCATGTTTTTAAATATTCCCTCATCCTCTAGGGATACGGCATCCATTCCCGTCCATGTTCCATCATCATTTATAAAACGAAACACCTGTTTCTTAGCCGGTAGGGTGATTTTTTCGATATTCTCAGAAATCTTTATACGCGGCTTTCCATGGGCGAAGGCCAGTTTATAAACCCCATCCAATGCAGCATCCGGTGCACCTGTAACAAGGCTGGTACCCACGCCGAAGAAATCAATGGGCGCATGCTGTTCATTCAAACTCCGGATCACATATTCATCCAGTTGGTTAGAAACTGCTATTTTCACATCGTGTAGTCCCGCACCATCCAGGAGTTTCCTGCTCTCCTTCGCAAAAAAGGCCAGATCGCCACTATCCAGGCGGATCCCTGCCAGTCTCTCTCCCCGTTTTTTCATCTCCAGTCCAACCCGGATGGCGTTGGGTATCCCGCTTTTAAGCGTATCATAAGTATCCACCAACAATACTGTATTTCCGGGGTGCACCCTGGCATAATTCCTGAATGCCTCGATCTCCTCATCATAGCTCTGAATAAAACTGTGCGCCATTGTACCCGAAACAGGTATATTGAAATCCCGGCCAGCCCGAACATTGCTTGTGGCATCGAATCCACCGATTATTGCGGCCCTACTCGCGTAATACCCACCACTGCCATGGGCCCTTCGCAAGCCGAAATCTACCAGGGTCCGATCCCCCGCAACGATTCGCATCCGGCTCGCCTTGGTGGCTACAAGCGTCTGAAAATTCAGCACGTTCAACAGCAATGTCTCAATGATCTGCGCCTCAACCAGGGCAGCTTCAACAATCAGCACCGGTCTGACCGGAAATACCACATCGCCCTCACGACTACTGTATATGTTTCCGGTAAATCTGAATTTTTCCAGGTAACTCAAAAAATCATCCGGATAGCCATGATGAGCCAGATATGCAAGATCCTTCTGATCAAACTTCAGGCTTTCAAGGATCTCCAGCAAGACCTCCAGTCCTGCAAACAACGCGTACCCACCTCCGAATGGCAGTTTTCTGAAAAAATAGTCAAATACGGACCTCTCCTCTGCCCGTCCCTGTTTGAAACCGGCCAGTGCCATGGTTAGCTGGTAATGATCTGTATAACTTCCCGTATAATCAATCATCGGAAACTGTTCTATGAATCAAATTTATTTGCTGTTTTCTCTTTATATACACGGAGGTCGGTCTCGGAAAAGGTAACCATCCGAATGATCTTTACAAATTTGAGATGTTCCATGGTCGATTTAATAGTGCTGATGACAACTTCTGCAGCTGCCTCCAGCGGATAACCAAAAGCCCCGGTGGAAATGGAGGGGAAGGCAATCGAACCGATCTTATTTTCATCAGCCAGCAGCAGTGCATTCCTGTAACATGCAGCCAGCAATTTATCCTCCGGTTTATCTACACCATATACCGGTCCAAGACAATGGATTACATGGGAATTGGGCAGGTTGTGTCCCCTGGTGATCACAGCCTCCCCGGGTTTTATGGGAGCCAAAGGCAGGCACTCCTCCACAAGCCCGGAACCCGCTGCCCGATGTATGGCACCTGCAACTCCACCTCCCGGTAAAAGCCTGGCATTTGCTGCATTTACAACGGCTTCGATATCCTGCTGCGCTGTAATATCTCCTGAAACACATTCAAAGTCTATTCCCTGATATTTTTTTACCATAGATTCACTCTTTTACGGGTAGACGATTAACCCTGCAGGATGTTCAAACTAAGGCAATACACCCTCCCTGTTAGTCGTACACTAATTATCAAAGGTAGGGAATTATTAAGGTTTCGTGAATTTTTCCAAATGAAGATTCTAACGCGAAATAGCGCACCCACAGGTTGCAGTCACCCCAAATTGAGAACAACTGAATGAAGTCATTTGCATTCAATTTAAAAAGCAGTTAACTTTTTTTGCCCTGCTTATATAACAAGATGGTTACCTCTTCAGTGACAGCGAGGCAACCATACCGCACTGACTCAAGTATAGGTTTAATCTGGTTGAAAAATGACAGTATCTTCTCTTCTCTGTCAATTATTTCAACCATTACCGGCAATTTTTCAGTTATTTCCCAGAATTTATAGGAATGAATGACCGAACTGGCCCCATAACCGAAAATTCCCTTGTGCACCGTTGCCCCTGATAAACCTGCCTCCTTTGCTTTAAAAACAATTGATTCATAGAGTAACTGCTGCTTGTTCTTATCGGTGGAACCCATATAAATTCGCAGCGACAACGCTTTGGAATTATTTTCCATATTATATGATTTTGATCATAGCACGACCAATAAATACCGCTAATATGCCCAGGAAAAAGGTAAATCCGGTGTACAGTGCAAATTTCACCAGTTCCTTGCTCTGCAATAGCACGAAAGCGTCGTTGGACAATGAAGAAAAGGTTGTGAATCCGCCAAGAATGCCAACAGAAAGAAAAATTCTCCACTCGGGTGACAAAAAATTTCCCCGCTCTGAAATTCCATAAACGATTCCGATTAACAAACAGCCGAGAATATTCACTAAAAAGGTGGCCCAGGGGAATACCGTATCATACGTGAACTGAAAATACCTTGAAATGAGAAAACGAAATACGGTTCCGATAAATCCACCTAAACCTGCAATGAGAATTGATTTTACCATAAGTCTTCAATAATAATCATTTTATGGTAGAAGTCATCAGCCATGAAGAGCATGGCGGTTGATGGCAGACTTCATTGCCAGTTATAATATTAAAAATAAAAAATTTTCAACGATCCAATAGGTTGATGAATACGTGGTACTTTACTTAAACTTTGAACTCCGGAATATAAACATCGGCATACGCAGCGGTTCTAAGAAAAATTAAAGTTCAATGCATCCAAAATCCTTTTCCTGCAACAACTTGTTTACTTTTTCCAGATCGAAATGCCCGGGATCAAATGATCCGCCCAGCCATTCTAAATAATTTTTATGTTCCTTATGTTGCGGTTGTCTCAAAATCCTCAGCATTTCTGCATACCCCCATGTGCCACCCACGTCTTCGGGCGGACAATTCATCTTCCCTCCCAGGCAAACCGGAAGTTGTTTTTTCTGATCCACTGGAAGAATCTTTTCCAGCACTATTTCATGTTGCCATCCATCACCGAAGTCATATTCGTAGATGATCTCATCTCCCTCCTCTTTTAACAACTTTGAAACTTTAATATTTTCATAATCCACATTATACAGTTCATTCCACATTTCATCGTCAGTTATCCTTGGCGTGTAAAACTTCTGATCACTGATAAATTGATGCATATGGGAATTGGTCCACCCCATGGAGGTCTGTATCACTTTGTGAAAATCTTCCAGCAACAGATCAGTGGGTACCTGTACACGTCTCCATATTTTCGGTTCGGAATCTTTTAGGAGAATATGCACCTGGTAGATCATATTTGTCATCTTAATTTTTTTCAAATATAATAAAGTTGACGAATTAGCAGTAAAGAAATCCTGTCCCAGGGTGGTAAATCATCATTTTTAGCCAAAAACCCTTTCGATCCCTTATCAATACTTAGACTGGTTTCTATAACTGCCATTACCTACTCACACAAGCAAATTTCATTTCATATCATACCGTGTGTATGCCATTCAGACCTTTAGTATACCACGGAAACCTCTGACTGCATAGTAAGAGGATGCACCATTGTGATACACGAAAACATGGCAGTAGCGAAAATCAGCAAAGATCGCACCACCGAGTTTTCTAATATCTACAGGGGTTTTCACCCAACTTGATGTAGTTGTGTCAAAATCTTCAATATCCTGCAACTCCCGGTATTGTTTCTCCGATAAAAGTTCAATACCCATGGATGCAGCCATGTCGACAGCACTGTTTTTAGGTTTATGCTCTTTCCTGGATTCCAGCGCCTCACGGTCGTAACATATACTGCGCCGGCCTTTCGGACTTTCTTTTGAACAATCCATGAAAATATATTCGTCCGCTTCATTTTCATAGCCTACAACGTCCGGTTCCCCGCCGGATCTTTCCATCTCATTGAGCGACCAAAGTTTTTCAGGATGAACATCCAACTTTGCTTTAACATGATCCCAATCAAGTGTCTCGTGACGGTTCATATGATTTTCAAAACGTTCCTTCAGGGTCCTGAGCAGGTCCTCACGCTGTTGGGGTGAACATTCCTTCTTATTTCCCATGATCACAATGTATTATAGTTGAATAATTAAATGCTTTTTTAATTGATATTGTGTATTGTTGGGTTGAGTCAGGTTAATATCACAGGGAAGAAGTAAGATCAAAAACCTTTTCCAGCAGTACGCTCACCGGAGACTGGTCTGGATTTGTCTCCATGATGTCCTTCCCAGTTAAATAATCGCTACTCAACGATCCACCTTATCCACTCAACTACCCGCTCCGGCCAGCCTGCCAGGTGGCCCTGTCCCACAGCCAGGCCAAAGCCATGACCTCCGTAAGGATAAATATGCACCGATGCCTTCACTTCATGCCCGACCAGTGCCCTGTAATATTCCAGACTGTTTTCCACCGGAACACCCTTATCATCTGCTGCGTGGATCAAAATCGCCGGAGGCGTATCCTTCGTAACCTGCTGTTCACTGGAATACCACTGCATCAGGGCCTCATCATCTCCCACCAGGTTCCTGCGCGAACCCGAGTGCTGGAAATCTCCGGTGAAAGAAATTACCGGATACATCAAAATGGAAAAATCAGGACGGCAGCTGACTTTGTCTACCGGATCCTCCGAGCCTGGATCTCCCCCGTCGTAATGCGTACTCAGTGCGGAAGCCAGATGACCTCCGGCCGAAAAGCCCATGATGCCGATCTTCTCCTTATCTATTCCCCAATCCTCTGCATGGTACCTCACCAGCCGCAAGGCCCGTTGTGCATCCAGAAGTGGACTCTTATGCGGTTCGGTTTGCGTTTTGGGATCAGGGAGCCTGTACTTCAGAACCACCGCTGCGATCCCTTTTGCATTAAAGTATTTTGCAATATCCTCACCCTCTTTGTCGTAGGCGAGAATGCTGTATCCACCGCCCGGGCATATAACCACCGCCTCACCGGTTAAATTGGGTTTGGACGGAAGGAACACCTGTATATCAGGTACCTGCACCTTACTGATCCTTACAATATCAGTGGTATCCCACACTTCTTCGACACCTGCATCCTGGTAATTGGGTATTTGACCGTCGGGGTAAAGGTTTATCTTGAATGACTGACCGCATAGTACCATACCCACCACCGTAAACAACGATATGCATATAATTCGCTCCTTTTTCATCACAATTGATCTTTTTAGGTGAATCATAAAGATAGTTAAATCACATAAGCAATGAATCTACCCCAAATACTATTCCACTTTAAACTTAACTGCCTTTCCAAATGGATTTTCGACCAATTCCCCCTTCCCATTCTTCAACTCCACTTCAATCTTCTGCAACTCACCTTCCGGTACGACCACCAGCCCAGTGGCTTTACCGTCTCGGCCGGGAAATACTTTCAGGTCAATTTTCGACCAGTCCATAAAGGCTGTGGACTGCGCCAGCTTAATATGGGGAATCACAGATCCTTCGCGGACCAGTGCAATGATGGGTATATCTCCTGAAGCTATATGGTGCCAGCCTCCCTGGTACTTCCTTCCTGTCTGGTAATCGGTCCAACTGCCGGCTGGCAGATATACATCCCGCTCCAATTCGTCGTTAAACAATGGAGCTACGAGCATTTCGGAACCGAACATATACTGGTTGTCAATCAGCCAGCTCCCCGGATCGTCCGGGAACTCAACGAACAGTGCCCGCAGCATCGGAAGCCCTTTTGCTGAGCAATCGTGTGCCTGTGCATAAATATAAGGCATCAGTTCGTAACGCATATTCGCCGCATCCCGGAATGCATTCATAAAATCTTCCCCGTACTCCCACGGCTCAGTTGGTGGAGCACCATGGCTACGTACGTGCGATGTGAGCATCCCAAACGGGGTCCAGTGACGGTATACATTTTCCGGGGTTTTGTTTACAAACCCTCCAATGTCATGACTCCAGAATGAAAATCCGGTAACACCAATGGAAAGTCCGGCCCGTAATGAGGCCGACATGGCTGAGTATGTGTTTGCCGGATCTCCACCCCAATGCATGGGATAACGCTGACTGCCGGCCCATGTACTTCTGGCCCAGATAATCCTGTCGCCCGTAACCTCTTTGGTTATGTCTGAAACTGCCTTATTGTACCTCAACGGGTAAAGGTTATGCTCGTAGAACCCACTTCTGCCATTGGAATAGATGCCATCATAGGGCGCTGCTTCTCCAAAATCCACCTTGATCACGGATACACCCAAATCCAGTAAACCCTTGATCTTCTCCTGGTACCATTCCACGGCAACAGGATTTGTGAAATCCAGGACCGCATCCTCCCTGGGCAGGTTTCCCTTGTGATTCTTCACGTACATATCCTTTTCAATAATCTCATCAAACAACCTGTTTTTTGGAACAAAATAGGGCAACTGCCACAAACAGGTCCTTATTCCCTGGTCCTTGAAATCACGCATCATCTTCGCAGGGTCATCAAAACGATCGGCGGCAAATGTATAGTCGCATTGCCAGTCAACACCAAACCATCCTGTATCGAAATGAAGCACATCTGAAGGGATCTTGTGCTTCCTGAGAAGGCTCACCACTTCGCGGCCCTCCGCCTCTGAAAAGTAGGTGATCCTGCTCATCCAGAATCCAAACGACCAAAGTGGGGGAACGGGAGATTTGCCTGTAATTTCGGTGTATTCATCCAGAATATCTTTTGGATCTCCAAGGAACATGAACAGATCCAACTCTTCATCACCGATCATCAGGGAAGAGACGCCGGAAAAGTATTTTCCGAAATCACAGGTTATGGGCGTGGATGTGTGCATAAAAACACCGTATCCCCTGCTACTCATAAAAAAAGGTACCGGCTTGTACATGGTCTCATTCTGGGTTCCGTTTGAATCATCGGTATAAAGCACAACTTTCGATCCGCGCTTGTTAAACTGGGTGAATGACTCACCCATACCAAAGATTTTTTCATCGGGCTGCAAATTGAAAGCCGCGTTGAAACTCCTGGAATAATCTGATGCCCTTCTGACATAACTAAACGGTAATACCGGAGTATAGGTGCCAGAATTCTCCTGAAGGGTATTGGTGCTAGTCAGCAATTTCCCGTCACCGTTATATACCAGCACCTGGAATGGAGATTCAATTATTTCAACTCTGCCGTGGGCTCCGGAATAAACATGATTGTTATCTGCATTACTGTAGCTCCAGGGCTTCCCGGGACTAACCATACCATTAACCAGCATCAGCGACTCCTCATCATCAAACCTGTCAAACCCGCTTTTCGCCTTGATACGGATGGTTCTGTCTGAAATGAATTCAATGGCGAATGGCAAAACCGGAGTAGCTTCGTATTCGTTGGAGGGAAATTCATTCTGTTCCACCTCCCGCAGGCTCCCGAGCATATTATTGAAGGCCATCCGGGTTGAATATTCGTACCGTTTATAAATAACCTTACCGCTGGCGCTTGCCGGATCGAACGACTCCAGGCTGCTGGCGATGTAATAGGTGTTCTGAAAATCAGCAAAATCACTGCTGATATCCACAGGTTCATTGACCAGGTTAAATCCCTGTAATTGACCCTGAACACTTCCTGTAAATAATACTCCAATGGCAATAAATGCCATTAATGCAATTCTTGATCTCATTTCAGTTGTAGTTTTATTGAGTTTGATAATTAAATTTTAATTGATGTTCAGGATAACCGACTCTCCTTCCAGACCCTCCGCTCTGAAAAATATTTCTGCTGATCCCCGCTTACCTGATGGTTGCAAAACGAACAGACACTTACCGTTAAAAGCCTTCCTCTCATTAGCAACAAATGGCTCATGACTCACTGGGTTCCCATTATCCGTGGCGATTACTCTCGCATCTCCCTTTACCACGCAAGTAACCAGGTTATCTGACCGAGGCACCACTGTGCCATGCTCATCCAGTATATTGATCGTGATAAATGAAAGATCTTCTGCGTCGTTATTCAGCTGGCTCCTGTCTGCTATCACCTCCAGTTTTGCAGGCTCACCGGCCGTTGTCACCGTTGCCACCATCTCTTCACCCGAGGGTAGTATCCCCACAACTCGAAGTTCTCCGGGTTCAAATTTTAATCGCCATTTCAAATGAAAGACAGTGTCGGAATTTTCCCGGACGCCCATAGATTTATCATTCAGAAATAACTCCACTGAACTGCAATTTGTATATGCCATTACATCAATCTCCTCTCCCTCTGTCCAGTTCCAGTGCGGGAAAAGATGCAACACCGGCTCTTCTGTCCATTCACTTTTGTACATATGGTATACATCCTTTGGAAATCCGGCCAGGTCGATAATTCCAAAATAAGAACTTCGGGAGGGCCATCCATAGGGCGTGGGTTCTCCCAGGTAATCAAATCCGGTCCATATAAACATCCCGGAAAGATATGGATGCTTTTTGATCAGTGACCACGATTCTTCATGGGTGGATCCCCATGGAGTGCTCACATTGTCGTATGAAGATACAGAATGGTCCGCATTGCCTTGATTAAAAGGAATATCCCACCGCACGGGCCATCTGCGTATACTGTCTGAAGGCATATCATAACTACCCCGGGTCATCAGTCCCGAAGTGGTCTCTGTTGCAATAAAAAAATTACCAGGAAACCGTTCCGGGAATTTCTCAAAATCCTTATGCTGGTAGTTGTACCCAATCACATCCATCTCTCCAGCCTTAAGTAAAGCATTGTCAGGATGAGGCCAGTTATTCCCGGTAACGATCTCACGTGTGGAATCAAGTGATCTGACAATACTAACCAGTTCTGAAGTGATATATGTACCGGTAGAGTCCCACTGTTCAAGAATTTCATTACCGATACTCCAGAGAAATACCGATGGATGGTTTCTGTCGCGTAATATATGGTCCCTGAGATCCCGCTCGTGCCATTCGTCCCAGTAAAGGCTGTAATCATAGGGTGATTTTCTCTTTTTCCACATATCAAAAGTTTCATCCATCACCAGAAATCCCATCTGATCACAGAGCTCCAGTAATTCAGTGGCCGGTGGGTTATGTGCCGTGCGGATCGCGTTACATCCCATCTCTTTCAGTAGTTCAAGCTGTCTTTCGAGGGCACGGGGATGAACCGCTGCCCCGAGACTGCCAAGATCGTGATGGTTGCAAACACCCCGTATTTTTAATGGCTGGTCGTTCAGGTAAAATCCCGTTTCATGATCAAACCTGAATTTTCGTATACCGAACCGGGTCTCGGTTTCATCGGTTCGATTTCCCGAATGATAAAGGGTAATCCTGAGCGTGTAAAGATCCGGCTCCAAAGTCGACCAGCGTTCAGGTTCCCTCAATTCAAATGCCATCTGTGCCGGGGTTGTGGATCCGGCTGCCACATCATAAGCTCCATCACCTTCAGCCACAAGCTTATAACCCGGTGAAAACAGCTGCATACGTACCCGGACCTCCGCATTTTTAATAGTACTGTTTTGTATTACAGTTTCTACTGTAACCGTTGCCCTTTCCTTCTCCACCACAGGTGTAGTAATATAGGTCCCCCAGGTAGTACAATGAATTTTCGATGTCGACACTAGATGCACCCTCCGGTATATTCCCGAACCGCTGTACCACCTGGAGTTGGGCTGTCTGGAGTTATCCACCTTCACCGCTATTATATTCTCTTCATCACCGTAATTCAGGTAGGGCGTCATATCATAGCTGAAGGAGATATAACCATTTGGCCGGATCCCCAACAGGTGGCCGTTCAGGTACACTTCACTGTTCCGGTAGATGCCACCGAAATGGATGGAGTGGTTCTTCACCGAATCCGCTGTATCAATGAAAAAAGATTTTCGATACCAACCAATACCTCCCGGTAACGCCCCGCCTCCAACGGTTGCAGGGTGGTCTTTACTAAATTCCCCCTCAATACTCCAGTCATGGGGAAGGTCCAGGACCCGCCAGTTGGAATCATTTACCGACAACCCTGAAAATGGACCGTCACCCAGGTTAAACCTCCATGCTGAATTGAAATTCAATTCGATCCTGACCTTATCGTCAGTACTGTCTGAACATGAAACGTTGAAAATGATCAATACGATGGTGATGATCATTCCGTGAAAATTGAGTCCGGTTATTCTCATGATTGGGTATGTGTTGGAATTGACTTAGCGTTTCAGAGACGCTTTCAAAGATATGATTATCATTCGAAATTTACCAGAAAATTCATTTTTCAATTGCTCTACAACCAACCATTAATTGAAACGGAAAAACGAACTATATACCGGAAACGACTCTTGAGGTAATTGAATTGTCATAACAAAAAATCAAAACCTCACGCCATATCTTCATTTAAAGACTATGAAAATACGGGAAGGATCCAAGGAATCAATATCAGAAATGTCATTCCCATAGTTGTTAAATAATAGAAAAACAAAAGTTTAACCAAATTATGAAAGGGTCTGCTGAAAAACATGAATTATAATACCAGCGAAAAAAAAAGACCATCCATAGGACGGTCTTTTTTTACGGGTAAGGTTCAGTAAATTTTTTAGGTCAGTTTATGAAACCAGCATTTCAGGCAGAAACCCTGCGATCAAATTAATGGCTGTCTTCTTATCAATTTTACGTTTATCACTCAGAACGGTCTGTTCACTGTATTCAACCGGATCAAACCTGTACTGTGTATCCGGATTTGAAAACATGATCTTTCTTGCACCAAAACCTTGTTTCGTACAATCATAAAAAATAGTGAATTCCCGATTGTAAGCGATAAACGATTTGCATTTTCCATCCAGATTCACGGCAATATTGAAGTTCTTTGAAGGATCATCATAATAAACCTTGAATACTTCATAAACATTTCCCTGGAAATGATATACATCGTTCGTCGTTCTTACAACAAAATCTCCAGCAGAAGAAAAAGAGGTTCCGGTTGTGTATACATCCGTAATTTCGCCTTCAGCAAAAACTACGCTGGTAGTCATAACAAGCGCCAATGCAATTGTCAATAATCCTGAAATAAAACTAACCTTTGTTTTCATAGTAATATATATTAAAAATTTAACAAAAAAGCTGGTTTAAGCTTCTGGTGTACGCATTCACGCGGACAATCAATATGTCAAAGAACTTTACAATTTCAAGTGATCTCATGCAGTATCCTTATAAAATTAGACCGGGAGACGAAACTTTGAAAATTTATTCAGCCAACGACTGGAAAACGTAAGTAAATGTATATACAAAGAACTGAAGTGGCATATTCATGTACTCTTCGGCCAACAGTTAAATAAATACAGAGAACACATTGTCAAAAAACGTCACGACCCCGAAACATAAATTATACATTTTCAATCCTGAGGTCTACACTATATACATTTCCCTTTCGTCCAGTTTCCAGGTGATACCGGCCGTAACACTTATTATCCAGCAACTCCCTGGCCGCTACAATTCCAAGTCCCTCCTGTTCACCATTCCTGTCATCTTCCTGGATTGATGGAACCAGATTATTTATTCTGAAAAAAAGTGTATTTGATTTCACCAATATTTTAATGGTAAGCCACCCCTTCCCTGAACATTTCCGGATACCATGCTTAAAACTATTTTCTACAAACGTATATATCAGCAGCGGTGGGATCATCACCTTGTCTAATTCCCCCGACACCTGGAAATCCAATAAAAAACTGGTCTCCTGCAGCCAGATGTTTTCCAGCTTGATATACTCCTCAATGAGATTCACCTCATCTTCCAGTGTAATATAATTTCGCCGTAATGCGGATACCACCCTTGTCAATAGCGCTGAAAGGCCCGCGATCGCATCAGCAGTCTGATCAGATCTTTTAACAGACAGCGCATAAAGGTTATTTAAGGAATTAAATAGAAAATGCGGCTGCAGCAACATCTTGAATAGCTCCAGGTTGCCATGGGAATTTGCTGTAATGTTATCCCGTAGAGATAATTCGCTTTGGTTAATTTGCATCATTTCAATGTTTTAGCTGGTTTTCCAGGTAAGCTATTCAATCTGCCTGATAAAATCACATTTCATGCCAAAGGATGTAATATGTTGATTTTGTAATATTTACGATTTTTTACTAAATCTGAATAAGTGTTAAAATCGTCCGATTTTGTACATCTTTGTTCGGTGTGTCTGAAATCGGTCATTCGGTACAGAGTTTTTATACGGCAATCAACACCGACTTGTCTTTAAACCATTGAATGAACATAGCAATGTGAAAGATTCAGGATTGACCTGGAAGAGGGGTATAAAAAAACTTGCCGTCATGAGCTTTATATATTAACCTAAACCAGAGAAGTACGACGGCAAGTTTTTGAGAGTCGGGGTAAATGTAAGAGAACACAAGTAGGGATAAAAATTAATTCAGTGTAAGGGAAGCAAAGAACGCCTCATTACATTTTCCTGCCGGTAAACGGCGTAAACACCATTGTAAACTACTGGGCCTGACTCCTGAACAGGGTTATACCTGATTCTCCAGGATCAACAACGTATCGCTATGCTCCGAATGATTCAACCTGATTGTGAATCGTCCGGGGTAGAGTTGTTCCATCTCATCAATAATCATCCCTGGGTCGTCTATGAATAAACCATTTTTCCTGCTCCACGATATTTCAGTTACATTGCGGGATGATCTCGATACCACCAGTTTATCTGCAGGAAACTGTCCAGCTTGCCGGCACATGATCTCGATTGGTGAAAATACCATACATCCAGGAATTTCCTGCGGGCCGGGTCCATTATCTTCCATACGTACCCCCGGATGACTCTTTGCCAGGAATATCCCATATAACTGCAACAGTTTCCGAACATTTTTCAGTTCCTCCTCCATCCTGATTACTGGACTTTTCCTGGATTGCATCACCGATTTTAATATTTCAGAGAGAAGGACAATCGCAGCAGGTACTTTTTCAGCACTATCAGACGAAAGCCTTTCAATGGATGAGATCGAATACAACAACATCCCCGGCAGGATCTCTGCATTTGCATCAGCCCGTTCCAAAAACAAATTCCTGCTGATGATCTGCTGCTTCTTTTTATCAGAAATGTACCAGGTTCGGATCATCTTTGTTGCTGCAAAAACCAGGATAATATAGATATTTCCTATTCCACTGACAAATACTTTCCCCGGATCAAACTTAGAAAAGTCATGAGAAAATACCCCTGGGAATAATTTTGACATGATGCCCGAAGTAATGACCATTTCAATAAAGGAAAAAAGTGTCATCAAAAAAATGAAAAGGAGCACAAACAGGATGATATAATAGCCCTTTAAAAATCTGGAAGCTGCCCAGTATACAACCAGGTAAGTGTGCAGGATAAATATCGGCAAGGTAACCAGGTAGTAAGCCAGCCATCCGGCATAAACATCCATTCCGGATCCAAAACTCTTTACGAAAGTAAATCCGAAAACCCAGGCTGCCCAGAATATTCCGTGTCTTAAATACCTGTTTTCAATTGATATGTTTACCGGTCCGGTCATCTTAAATTCTCAGTTTCAGGTCTATACTGTATGTATCATCTTTGTTATACACGCACATCGTGTACTTACCCGGGTAAAGTAATTGTAGTGCATTGTTGCTGCCAGCTGACACACCTTTGTTGAATTCCGATGCTGCCTCACCAGGATATCCGCTTTTGCTGTTTGAAGCATGAAATGAAACACTATTCTCCGCCGAATGCACCGATATTCGGATCCAGGCTGAACCATCTTCCAGGCTGCAGCCATGATCAAAGCAGTTCTCCACAAATGTAAACAGTACAAATGGATATAATTTCTTCCCCCCGGCCTCACCGGTTACCACGTAATCAACTGAAAGCCGCTCACCGTATCTTAATTTTTCCAGATTAATGTAATCTTCAATGGCCCGGAGTTCCCTGCTTAGTGGAACAGACTGTGATTTCCCGTCGATAAAGTAAAAAGACAATACCGAACGAAGCCTTCCCAGGTTACTTTTTACCACATCGGCATGATTCAGAGACAAACAATAAAGGTTATTCAGGTTATTGAAAACTACATGGGGATCCAGTTGATGCTTAAGTAATTTTATCTCAGACCTGATCTGATATTCCTGCAACTCCTTTAACCTTCTATTCAGATGATGGTTATCTTTCAAAAATTTCGCAATCAGAAAAATGGCAACAATAAAGGTCATATCTTTCGTATTTACAATCATCCTGGAAAGTTCGAAAGTCCGGGATGAATCCGGATATTCACCCGAAATTACCGAGTAAAAGAGATAATCGGAAAAGAGAAATTTTAAACCGGAGATAACCATTCCGCCCATAACAAAAGCGGTAATAAAGAAAATATACTTTCTGTTGCTCAATAACCACGGAACCAGGATATATGCTGTCAGGTAGGCATATCCGAAAAAAAAGACTGAATTAATCAAAACCCCCTGTAATATATCGGTAAGTGTGCCTGGTCGGGCCCCCTGAAACCAGATGATCCAGGTAAATAAAAGGTTCATCCCGATAAACAGAAACAGATGCCTTCCGACACGGAACAAGCCTTTATCCGAATACAAAAGTAATTCCGTTATTTTGCTCATAAACCTCTGTTAATGATTTAGATTGCTCTGTCAAACTCCAGCAATTGACCATACAATATTACGAACGTGGTAACTTTCCTCCATCTATAATCTGTAAACAACAGCAATGTTTCAGTATACAACCACTATCGGTCCTGATTTGCAGTATGCCCGGACTTTCAGGTTATTCACGGTCCAAAGGCTGCGGTTGGCTGAATTATTATGGAATCGTTGTTGAATTTATATTGTTAAACATAACTTGAGATTCTATATGTATGTTGCTAACTTTATACCAATGCTATAATAAACATTAGATGAAAACAAAATGTATAATAATAGATGATGAACCGCTTGCACGGGAATTAATCAGGGGGCACGTCCAGAAGCTTGAGAATTTCGAAATAGTCCGGGAATGTGCAAATGCCATGGAGGCGATGGAGACGTTACGGGGTAACAACATCGACCTGATGTTTCTGGATATAAAAATGCCCCAGATTTCCGGAATTGAATTTCTAAAGACAATTAAAAATCCGCCTAAAGTTATCATCACCACAGCATTCAGCCAGTATGCCATTGAAGGGTTTGAACTGGATGTAGTGGATTATCTTATGAAACCGGTAACGTTCGAACGGTTTTTCAAAGCGGTGAATAAATTTTTCGCCACTCAAACCAGACAGGAAGTTACCATGGAAAGCGAGCATGGTATCAACGAGCATGAATTCATCTATGTCAAGGAAAACAAAAAGATCATCAAGATATACCTGAAAGATATTCATTTTATAGAAGGTTTGAACGAATACATCCGTATCCATACCGACACACGCAGGGTAGTGGTGAAGAGCAGCCTCCTGTCCATAGAAAAGAACCTGCCATCTGAATTGTTCATTCGTGTACATAAATCCTACATTGTTTCAATACCGAGGATCCGTGCCTTCAATGCCACAACCATTGAGCTTGAAAATGCGAAGGTGCGTATCGGAAGAAATTACAAAAACCAGGTATTCAGTTCGCTGCAGTTTAAAAACGAAGTTTAGTAGTATTAAACCGGACAAGTATCAGTGGAGCGGTCATAAATAAAGGGTGCCCCTTTCGGAACACCCTTTACCAGGATAAAAATAGATGATCAGTCAGGCACCGTAAATGTATGGGTGTTGTTATCCCATACTCCTCCGGTATCATCAACAACTGTGTAGTCCACAACAATGGTCCTGGTAACACCATCATAGGAACCCGAACCACTAATTGTAAGTGGTGTATCTCCATATATTTGAACTTGTGGATCAATGATCACCTTCTGGTCGAAATCTGCACTGAAAGAATAGTCGATTTCCCATCCGGAGTCCCAAAAATTGGTATTTGTCAGTACATGATCCACATCCGTAGCAACAAAATCTACCAGGTAATCGCCATATCCGGGTTCATTGCAATTGAAGGCGATGGCATAATCGTCTTGTACAAATGGTACGAACCTGGTAATGGTAACATCCACGGCAAGATTGTTCCCGTTTCTGCCCAATGCAATACCACCACTCACCTCTGTCAAAGTCAGTGTGGCCGACAGGGAAGCATCGGTTACGATCCCGGCCTCAACCGGAATTACAACGGTTTCCTGGCTCTTTCCGCCATCGATCAACACAGTGCCGGAAGCCTCGTAATCCCCGGTAATCTCATAGGAAACAGTGTATGATTCATAAATCACCGTTCTGGAACTAAGTGTGACTTGTATGTTTCCCCCTTCCGGAACAGTAATTACTGAGGTATTGGCCAACTCCACGTATGCCGGGTAGGAATTTGAAAAATCAGGTTCTGCAGGATCATAGGTCTCGCAACTTGAGAGGATCATCAATGCAAGCAGGACTGTTATTTTAAATATATTCTTCATCTTTCTTTTTTTTTATTTGTCAAACCATAGCTTATCATAAATCTGCGGAATCTCTTCCGGGGCGTTTATGTTCCCGGTAAGTTCATCATCAGGATAGGGCCAGCGTCGCATGATACCACCTGCAGGGGCCCCATTGGGTAACTGAAGGTCCGGCACCTCGTTCCCCTCATCACCAGAACGTCTTGACTGAATCCATGCATCCAGGCTACGGTCCATCAAGTGGATCCAATGTTGAACATGAACCTCGTAAAGTGCATCCTCGGCAGTCATTCCTGAAATATCGGGTAGATCGTTTGTTATAAAATTATCAGTTTCACCCTGGGGAACTTCGTAAAACAACATTGATTCAGTTACAGCCTCTTCCAAATAGGTTGCAGCTCGATTCAGATCAACCCCGACACCTATTCCCCGGGTATAGATCTCTGCCAGGTAAAACAGCACCTCTGAATTACTGTAAATCAATTCAGGTGCATCAGCCCTGTAGAGATAACTGCTTATCACACTGGTTGTGGCATCTGCCTCGGTGGCGGTTTCAATAGCTTTGAACTCTCCCGGGGCAGCTTCCGGTCCTTCGTCGAAATAGACCGGGATACGGGGATCATTATATGCCGCCATAAAATCATACACATTTCTGTTGGCAAAAATCCAGAAATTGGAACCACTGGTATATTTATCAAACAGTTTGAATTTGATGTTCTGGTTTTCAGGACTGTCGAAAAACGGAAACTTAAAATTGTCTTCAGCCGAAGAAATAAAATCTTCGTCAAGGAGAGCCGCAATCTCTGAAGCCACAGACGGATCCTGGTCATATAAGGTCATATATATCTTTAACTTAACAGCATTTGCAAATCTGATCCATTTATCCAGGTCTCCCTTGTAAAACAGATCACTTTCGATGATCCGCACCGGACTGCTGTTATCAATCTGTTCAATGGCCGCATCAATATCTTCGATGAGTCCGCGAAGTATTACCTCCTGCGGTTCAAATTCAGGATAAGCATGATCGGCGCTCCAAGCCTGAGAATAGGGCATGTCTCCGTAAATCATGGTACATTCATAAATCAACTCCGCCATCAGAATTTTCGATTGTGCCGCTTTGTTGGGCGCCATTGGATCACTGCTTTCTGCCAGGTCAATGGCCAGTTTCAGATTGTTACCACTGGTAGAGTAGTACATTTTCCATGTATTTCCCAGCGAATAAGGACTTATATCATACCGGTCTTCTCCATAACCCCAGCCAAATGAGCCACCGGTGGCAATGGATTGATTCATGAATCCGATGGGCATGTAATTGTCTCCGCCTGTCCGGTTTGCTGCATAACAAACTGCAGCATAAGCGAACAAATCATCCGGGTCAGCCACGGTAGACTTATTCGGGTTGGTATTTACGTCCAGCCATGATTCGCAGGATGTACCAACCATCGAAATGATCAATGTGATTATCAGTAATTTTTTCATCTTTCAAAATTTATGTCAATAGTTCTGTATCGTCCCCTGTGTGAAACAGGAACACGTACTATATTATTTTATTAAAATGTTAACATGAGATTAACCCCGTAACTTCTTACGGATGGGATACTGTTGAATTCAACCCCTTCACCTACTGCAGCAGGCCCGAAGAAATTCAGTTCAGGATCAACATGAGGAACAAGGTCCCTGATGATCCATAGGTTTCTGGCCTCTACACCAAGTCTTAATCCTTCAATAAAGGTCCTCTCAAGCATGCCTCCCGGTAAATTATAGGAGAGCCGTATCTCTCTTAATTTGATGTAAGAGGCATCGAATACATTGCCTTCTGTATTACTGATGGCACTGTAATGCGACCAGAAATCCTGCATGCTCTGCACAGGAACATCATTGGGAACGTAGGTCCCGTCACCCTGGTCAAGAACACCGTGGTCGATAAAGGACTGCCCCCTGTTTTCTAAGGTTTCTATGGCCAGGCCCGATGATCGGACACCTCCCACCGTACCGGAATAGAAGACTCCACCCTGTCTGATATCAACCAAAAAATTCAGGTCAATTCCCTTGAATGAGAAGGTATTATTTATTCCCATGATCCAGTCAGGATAGATATCCCCGAATCTTTTGCCGGGAGCTATTTCCCTGAGACCTGTATTTGGATTGATGATGATCTCACCGGCTTCATTTCTTTTCCAACCGGTACCGTACAGTCCAAACTCCTCACCCGGAGTGGCTTTAATCTGCAAGCCGCTCCAACCACTGGTAAGCTGGTACTCTGACAATCCCTCGGAAAGCTCTTCCACAATCTGTGTGTTTTTATTGAAGTTGACATCAACATTCCAGTTTACTCCGCCCGTCTTCCTGACAATAGCCAGGTGAAGGTCTGCCTCAAACCCCACATTGGATACGGCTCCAACATTTACATTCTTGTTGAAATATCCAGTGGAGAGTGGTATGTCAATGGCAATGATCTGGTTGGTAGTCATTGTATTATAATAGGTGAAATCAATGCCTATACGGTTGTTAAAAAGGCGCAGATCTGTGCCCACTTCAACAGTTGAAGCATTTTGCGGCTGAAGATCAGCGGTAGGATAAACTCTCGGTCCTGTAACCCCCACGAGTCCGCCGTGCGGAAAGTTACCATTCAGACTGAATTGGGCGTAGTATTCTTCTGCAGCCGTAAATTGAAAATCGAGTTGGTAAGGATCTTCATCGGAACCAACATTCGCCCAGCTCAACCGTATCTTACCAAAACTTAACACATCATTTTTTGGTAGTAATTCTGTGAATATCAAACTACTGCTCACGGAAGGATAGAAATAAGCATTATTAGACACAGGTAGTGTGGAACTCCAGTCATTCCTTCCTGTAATATTCATGTAGAGGAAATTTTTATAACTGAGACCAACATCTGCATAGACACCCATCAGCCGCCTGATATTATAAAGATTTGAGGGACTGGTTGATTTGGCATTACCAAAAGTATACAGGTCGTCAAGTACCAGATCTGTAGCAGTTACTGTAGTTCTGCGCCATTCCGCCTGGTAAATATTATGCCCCGCAATAACCCGCACATTCAGATCGCTGTTCAGATCAAAATTCATGGTAGCCATGGCATCGTTATTGAATACCCTGTTGAAAAGATTCCAGGTAGTGAACTTCCCGTTCATATGCCCCAGTGTCCCTTTTTTATATACTTGTCTGCGGTACTCAGCATAGAAATCAGTACCAACCCTGTTTGATATTGTCAGCCAATCTGTTAGTTTATAGGAAACATGCATGCTTCCGATCATCCGCTCCAGGTCATTGGTAAATTTGTTGTTGTTAATGATCCAGTAAGGGTTATTTACAGACTTATCACCGTCGAGCGAAATTTGTTTACCAAATTCATCCACATAATTATTCTTCACATCTTCAATACTAACAGTCCTGGGGAGCCCGTTGATCTTTGAGGAGAGGATGTTCTTGTCATTACTGCCCTGGGCAGGCCTCCCGGTAGAATTAGTTTTGATATAGTTGATGGATGCACGGGCAGAAAGCCTGTCTGAAAGTTTTCTTCCTGCATTGAGTGAGATACTGTTTTTACCGTAATAGGATTCGGGTATCACCCCCTGCTGTGAATTATTTGTCACACCGAGGCGGAAATCAGAATTCTCGTCTCCTCCCGAGATACCGATGGAATTGATCATAGTCAACCCGGTCTGATAAAAGTCGCGTACATTGTTCGGATAGGCCTGCAAAGTGACCTCATCACCTTTAAAATCAGTGAATAATTGATCCTGAACCTGGCTGATTTCGGGTCCCCAGCCATTGAGAAACTTCAGGTCATAATTTCCATAACTTCCCTGTGCATATTCATTTTGAAATTCGGGAAGCTTCAGGGGTGTGTCCCATCGGTAGGAAGAATTTAGCTGAACCTGCATGGTTCCTGCCTTGCCTCGTTTAGTGGTAATAATAATGGCACCGTTCTTTGCACGTGCACCATAAAGTGCTGTAGCAGCAGAACCTTTCAGTACCGAAATAGATTGTACATCATCAGAGCTTAGGTCTGTGGCCCTGTTCCCCACATCAACATTTCCTTCTATTTCATTTGGCTCATAGTATGAGTTGTCAATGGGCATTCCATCCACAACAAATATGGGCTGGTTGTCGCCGCCCAGGGAGTTGGCACCACGAATAATAATCTTGGAAGATCCGCCGACGGTTCCCGATTGCTGGTTTATCCTGACACCGGACACTTTTCCCGACAAGCTGTTCACGACACTTGATTCCCTGACGGAATTAAGCTGTTCGTCGCCCACCGTGGAGACTTTATAACCAAGTGATTTTTCTGTCCGTGTAATTCCTACTGCCGTAACCACAACTTCGTCCAGGTTCAGATATTCAGAGATAAGTTCCACATTGATGGTGGAACGGCCGTTCACGGCCTCCTCTCTTCTGTCCATTCCAACGAAACTGAATATAAGTACGGCATCATCCCCCGGTACTTCAATGGTATAGAAACCATCCACATCTGTAATGGTCCCTATTTGTGTACCCTGCACCAGGACGGATACACCTGGCAGGGGTGCATTGTCTTCGGCACTGGTAACCGTACCGGAAACTCCTGCCTGGGCAAGAGCAACTGTATAGCTCAGTGCCAAAAACAACGAGAAAAAAATAATTCTTTTCATAGAATAAAATTTAGTTGAACAAATAGTTTAATTTTTAACATCCTGCATGGAAAAACAAAGCTGCTACTGAAAATCAACTGCAGTCATATGATTTTCAACAACAAGAAAACAGGTAAAACCGGTAATAACTATTTAATTCAACCTACTGTAGCGCAGGAACAGTATTTGCATGTATATGCAGAAAGAAGGCCATTCACAGACCGCTGGCTGTTGTTAACACCCGTGGTTGACAGATTTTACAGACGATTATTGCCGAGTGCCTGGAATGCAGCTGTTAAAGAAGTGCAAAACAACAGGCTAAGCGTGTGAGCTACCAGTGGCCATGTTGAATAAGAGAGGAGGTTTATTTGATGAAAACGGTGAGGCGTAAAAACACAAATGGGGATAAATTTTACTTTATCCCCATTTCACTGCAGGAAGCCCACAGCCACCAAACAGTGCCAAGATACGGTTATGGCTGGCTTGTTGTTCAAAATCCCTTAGGATTTCTATCCCAGGCCCTGACTTACCGATCATGCACCTTGGCGCACCATCGAAAAGCCGTCCATTCACCGGAAAATTAATCCCGGCTTCCCGGACTCACTGTCTGATCATTTACTCAAGCAGGTCTTACGATCTGACTTCAGAAAATGTGAATAGCCTTATGGAACCACAAAGGATTCTTTACAGCTCTTCATTCAGCAGTTCAACCTTTTAATGACCGACCACAGTTTGATCTGTCAGGCTGAATGTAACAGGATTCCCCGTCACACGATTGGCTCTTATGATTTCCACAAAACAGTCTCCTGTAGTTGCGGCCGGATCGATTGCCGTCTGGCTCACTTACCGGAACAATCTTCTGAACAGCCCTTTATCTCTCACTTGGTAAAACCAAATTTATTCCATAAAACAAATCAAGTCAAGCAAACAGCCAAATCACTGTTCACAAACAATAAACAGAGGTTGTAAACAATTTGTTAATAGCAATTAACTGCATGAACAGGACTATACAGCACCGTACTGGCTGAATATTAACATTGGTTAATAACCTTTTATGAACAATAAACCTCCTTCAATTGATATTTTGTTGTAATTTGTTACATAATAAACGATGGAGAGCATATCCCATTTTTTTTAGTTATCAATTGAATGTTATACATTTGAATTTAACATTCAGATCAGGCATCAAAAAATATAAAAATTTCATCATATGCAAAAAATATGTTCTGCGTTGGTTCTGGTTGCTTCTTTCCTGATGGTGAACAGTACTGTAAACGCTCAGAGCCCGGTAACCATTCTGTTTAATGGTGTATTGACTGACATCGAGGACACCTCTATATCAAACGATACTGTCAATATCGATTTTACGATCATCAGTTCTGATGAAGAGCCTTTGTTTAATAAAAAGATCACCGTACCAACAACAGCTGCGGGCGAGTTTATGGCAGATTTCACTAATCTTCCCGAACTTTTCAACAGCTCAGCTAACAGGCAACTAGTGGATATTGTCGTGGTTATGAATTCAGTTAACGGGGCTTCCTGGATGGACCAAAAAGATTTCATGGTCAAATACCACTTTGAGAAACTGGGCAATGAGGAATACAGTATTACCAGGTTCGAGGGACAGACAATGGAACATTATGATATGCATCCGCTCTGGGATTTCAACGATGTATATCCTTTCGGATACCTCAACAGCAGATTTATGATCTCGTTCAGTACGGAGCTATCCGATCCGAACTCTATTATTGCCATCCTGGATGACATTCCTGTACCTGAAGAGGTATATGAAGAGGCTGCACCTGCACCAATGGCAGCTCCACCCCCGCCCCAACGTGGGGTCAAGGGCGGATATGCCGTAGGGGGTTACAAAAAGAAATAACCGGGAAGAAATTCAGAATTTATCTCCCGTTTTATTTATCCTTATTTCCTGAATTTCGGTCGGACTTTTTACCTGTACCCTTTGAGATTGAATCCCGCATGGTGGTGTCGGCCTCAATGTTCTTGAACTTATAATAGTCCATGATACCCAGGTTTCCGCTTCGGAATGCTTCTGCCATGGCCAATGGAATCTGCACCTCTGCCTCAATAACTTTCGCCCTTGCTTCCTGTGCTTTCGCCTTCATCTCCTGTTCAGTTGCAACGGCCATTGCCCTACGCTCCTCAGCTTTTGCCTGGGCGATATTCTTATCCGCATTGGCCTGGTCCATCTGAAGTACTGCACCAATATTTTTACCGATGTCAATGTCGGCAACATCAATGGAGAGTATCTCAAAGGCTGTTCCTGCATCCAGTCCTTTTTCAAGAACGATCCGGGAGATAAAATCGGGATTTTCAAGCACCTCCTTATGAGAGATAGCGGATCCAATGGATGAAACGATCCCTTCACCTACCCTGGCAAGCACGGTTTCTTCACCTGCACCACCTACCAGTTGTTTAATGGATGCCCGTACTGTAACCCGGGCCTTGGCTATGAGCTGAATACCATCCTTTGCCACCGCTGTAACCGGAGGTGTGTTTATTACTTTAGGATTTACCGACATCTGTACCGCTTCCAGAACATCCCTACCTGCCAGGTCAATGGCTGTAGCCATGTTGTATCCGAGGTCAATATTTGCCTTATTGGCAGAAACAAGTGCATGAACCACCTGTTCCACATGCCCCCCTGCAAGGTAATGTGCCTCGAGCTCATCGCGCTTAATCACATCCAGCCCGGCTTTATGTGCTTCGATCATCGACCGGACGATGACAGTGGGTGGCACCTTCCTCCAGCGCATAAGGATCAGCTGCAGTAGCGATATCCTTACACCCGACAGGAGTGCGGTAAACCAAAGCCCGATTGGTATAAAATAGAGAATGATCCATAGGCCAATGATACTGGCCACGACAATAATGATCCATGAAAAAGAAAAATCAGCTTCCATAATTTATTTATTTTTTTGATTTTACAGTTATATGCGTTCCTTCTATCGCTACTATTTCTACTTTGGTATGTTCATCAATATATCCTTCAATTGATCTTGCTTCCCGGACCATTTCATTGACCATGATCTTTCCCATGGGAGCCAGCCTGGTAACCGTTTCTCCCTCATCCCCCTGCTTGATACCATCGATAAGCAACGACTCACCGACGCTTCCCATTACATTTGTGTTAAGCATAAACCTGCGCCAGGTCCTTGCCCGGAGCGAAAAGGCAATCACGAAAACACTTAACAGGATCGTACCGATGAGAACCCAGATCCCTGTAACCGTTCCGTAATCCTCAAAAGCTTTGTATACACCCAGTACCGTAAGCACCAACCCGCCAATCCCAGCCACGGTAATGCCTGGCACTAACAGGAATTCTATCACAAATAAAAGAATCCCAAGGACGATCAACAAGATTATTCCAGTCATTTGTATTATGTCTATTCAATTGTAACAGTCAGCCCACGAGCCGCCAACTCCTTCCGAATCATCTTCAACTCACCAGTATTCCTGTTCAGAATCTCACATTTGCCGTTATAATGGGTGATCATTGCGCACTGCTCAGCTTGTGTAATTGAGTGGTCACATACCTCTTCCAACACTTCCATGACATATTCTATTGAGTTAATGTCATCATTATGAAGCACTAATAAAGATCCCCTGTCAGTTTGTCCCTGCGCTGATCTTTTCTTATTCGGCCTGTAGGAAAAGTTACTATCCATCGTAGTTGTAATCTATCCAAATATATGAAAAGAAATCATAATCCTTTTAACCGAACCATATGTTTTCTTGCATCAGGTATAAAATAGCAGATTTACCGATGGGATGACAATTACTTATACAGGAAAGCATGGATGATAACTATTT
Source organism: Bacteroidales bacterium (assembly GCA_040880545.1). Taxonomy (GTDB): domain Bacteria; phylum Bacteroidota; class Bacteroidia; order Bacteroidales; genus M55B112. The sequence continues at coordinate 53,146 of JBBDIE010000194.1, forward strand.
TTCAAGCTTCCTCGCTTTGTCAATTGACATGGAATTGCCGTTGTACCATGCAACCACGAAAGCGTCATTATAACCTGCTCCACGTACCTTTGCCAGAGCCTTTTGCACATCTTCATACCTGTTGAACTGTCCGACAAAGTACTTGGTAAGGTTACGCTCCGGGATTATCTCTCCAGTGATCGGCATCAACCCTCCAAATGTCGCGGGTTCCACCAGTCTGGAATAGACTCCCAACTGAATACGGTAGAAAGTACCTCCAGGCAGCGCGGTATTAATGGGAATGGGATCCGAAGTGGTATAGGGAGAGAAATCCAGAATCTCAAAATTATTAAAGATGTCTGAACCCTGAACCAGTTTGTCCTCCTGGACACGTGCTTCAGAATACGCTTCCTGCTTCACCGGTTTTGCATCATTCTCCTGACTGGCTACTTCAACGCTTGACCCAGGTGTCTGAAATGCTGTTTGTGCCTTTTTACTGATGGAATCGACTTCGGTATATTTGTAAACGGTGATGTCGTTGATCTCCTTATCCTTCTCAATAGTACCTGGTATAGCATCAGATAACTTCTCTTTTTCATATTTAGAAACCTGTGCAAAATACCTGTCGGCCGCATCCTTCTCTTCAGCCGCCTTCTTATCCCATACAAGGATCTGCTTCTGGTACAACCAGCGGTCATTGGGGTCATCAGACTCCCTTACTTTCATACGTGCTGTCGTGGCCAGCTCAACCAGGGAATCTGACGCCGACTGGTGCTTTAAGGCATTGGAAATGAGTGATTGATAATCTGCATCTACAACTTCCGGTTTCTTCCCGGACACGGTTGTGTTCTGTTGCACTGATCCTGTTTTAGCGGAGACTTGCCGCTTAGCATCTTCACTTTTAGCAGATGCACGGTACATCTCAAATTCACCCAGTGCTTCACTTGCCACATCTCCCAGATTCGCAATTTGCTGTATCTGCGAAGGTGAATACCTTGCAAGGGACTTCTTGGGTTCACTCAAATGAACCCTGTAAACAGCAACCGTTGAGTCAGTTGCCTGCCTGGCCGAAAAGAAAATCACCTTTCCAAGATCGGTGCCCGGCAATAACAGGTAATCATCGAATACTGAATTTACCGGAAAACCAAGATGTACGGGCTCCGACCAGGCTTTTCTGTTTTCATCATAATGCGCCTTGAAAAGATCGAATCCACCCAAACCTTCCCTGCCATCTGAAGCAAAATAAATATCTTTTCCCACCGGATCATAATAAGGCAGAATCTCGTCCCCATCACTGTTTAAATCATTCACAGCCTCTACATCTATCAGTTTTCCGTTGGCTCCCTTCCTGGCCTGCATAATCTGGAATCCGCCTTTTCCCCGCTTGTCAAGCCCTGAAAAATAAACATACTCACCCCTGTGTAAATTCTCAGGAATAAACATCAGGCTGTTCAGATCATCTCTCTCCTCCTCTTCACGAAACAGATCTTCAGGTTTTAATGACAATGTTCCTCCCTTCATTTTAATCTGGCCAAATTGTTCAGGATCCTGAAAATTCATAAATGTAACATTGATTACCTCGTATGGATTAAAAGAGGATGTAAACTTCATTGCACTGTTAATGGAACGGATCAGAAACTTAGAATCTCTCTCCTTTGTCATGCTTCGCGGGGCCACCCTGTCAAATTCAAGATAATATTCCCTGGCTTTTTTAAAGTCATACATCTTCCTGTGCGCCTCTCCCATGTAATATAAAACATCTACCGGAACACCCCTGGATGCAGCAAAGTAAAGCAACTCCACAGCCCCCTTCAGATCGTCATTCTGCTCAACCTTACATATTCCCCTGTAATACCGGTAAAGGGGATCCCCGGGGAACCTGTCAGACAATTTATTGAAATAATATTCGGCTGCAGCAAAATCCCCAACTTCAAATTTTTCCATTGCCTGCTTCCTGATCCCAGGAACCTCATGCTCCTGGATTTGTCCAATTACCCCGTTTACAACAGACCCCATAATTAATAATATGGAAAAAAAACAGTGTGTATATCGAATTCTAAACATAATCTTTGATTAAACGTTTTACCGGTTGTGATACCGATTTTCAGAATGATCAAAAATACAAATTTATATTCATTCTGTTCTCAGTAAATTGTTAATAAACTCTCGGCTAAACAACCCATGATTAAACTGAAACTTCTTAATTTTACAAAACAGATATTACTATGATTGAATTAAAAATTGGTGATCCGGCACCTTCATTTTCAGCTCCGGATCAGGATAGCAATGTGGTCTCACTGGATCAGTTCAATGGTAAGAAACTCGTATTATACTTTTATCCGAAGGACGATACACCGGGATGCACAGCTGAGGCATGCGACCTAAGGGACAATTACGAAAAATTCATTTCAGAAGGTTATGAGATACTTGGCATGAGTCCCGACAACCAGGCTTCTCATCAAAAATTTATACGTAAACACAACCTGCCTTTCAGGCTTCTTTCCGATGTTGATAAAAATATACTGAAGGCATATAACGCGTGGGGCGAAAAGAAAATGTATGGTAAAAGCTATATGGGGGTGTTGCGCAAGACATATGTCATTTCTGAAAATGGCATCATTGAAAATATTATAGACAAAGTTGAAACAAAACAACATTCAAAACAGATATTTGAAGGTTAGATCACATTAACAGGTAAAAACACCATGAGTAATCAGAAAAATGATAACCAGGAAAAATTAAAAGCCTTGCAGCTTACATTGGACAAAATTGAAAAGGGTTATGGCAGGGGTACCATCATGAAAATGGGAGATTCTGCAATAGTAGACATACCTGTTATTGAAAGCGGTTCAATAGGACTCGATGTGGCACTCGGCATTGGGGGATATCCCAAGGGTAGGATTATTGAGATCTACGGACCGGAATCTTCAGGGAAAACCACCCTGGCCATACATGCTATTGCAGAAGCACAGAAAAAAGGAGGTATCGCTGCATTTATCGATGCAGAACATGCTTTCGACCGCTTCTATGCCCAGAAACTAGGTGTGGATATTGAGAACCTGTATATCTCCCAGCCAGACAATGGCGAACAGGCACTGGAGATTACCGACCACCTGATCAGGTCGGGGGCCATCGACATTATTGTGATAGATTCGGTAGCGGCACTTACTCCCAAGGCAGAAATCGAAGGCGAGATGGGTGAATCGAAGATGGGGCTGCAGGCCAGGCTCATGTCTCAGGCACTCAGGAAACTGGCCGCTAATATAAGCAAAACAAATACCACCTGCATGTTTATCAACCAGCTGAGAGAAAAGATCGGCGTTATGTTTGGTAACCCCGAAACTACAACAGGAGGTAATGCACTTAAGTTTTACGCATCTGTCAGACTCGATATTCGCCGGATAGGACAGCTGAAAGACGGGGAAGACATCCAGGGTAACAGGTCCAGGGTTAAAGTTGTAAAAAATAAACTTGCACCTCCCTTCAGAAAAGCGGAATTTGACATCATGTATGGCCTGGGAATCTCAAAAACTGGTGAACTGATTGATCTTGGCGTGGAACTCGATATAATGAAAAAGAGCGGTTCCTGGTTCAGCTACGGTGAAACCCGCCTGGGACAGGGTCGGGATGCGGTAAAGCTGCTGTTGCGCGACAATCCTGAATTATCGGAAGAACTGGAAGCAAAGATTAAGGCGGCAATGAAACCAGCTTGATTTTCATTGAATCCTGCTTGCAGAATTTACAATCTATTTCATACCTTGGCTACCGAATTGTTACAAACAGGATATGAATTTTTTACTACACTTCATATTTATTACAGCATTTCTGCTGGTATACGTGATCGCTATTATTATCCTGAAACCCTTCCGACTTCACAGGAAACGACCGGCATCCACCATTACCCTCAAGATCAGTTACCTGATCTACCTGGCTGCATTCATGTTACTGGCATATCTCGTTCTCTTCTTCTCCATTACCTCTGAACCCGGACAGGAAGCCTCAGAGGAAAGATTACTCAATACATTTACAATTTTTAGTGTTTTTGCCTTTTTCATTCCCAATGTGGGAATCATGGTAAGAAGAAGTGTCAGATCATGGAGAGCCACTTATAACTACATTTTCTCCGGTATTAACCTGCTCATTGCTGTGGGGCTGATCTATTATATTACCGATATACCCTGGCAGTTTAAGTAGTGGCTGGTTGCTTCTTCATTAGGTACTCCCGAAATAAAGGTCTGTTATTAGCTTGAGCTTCTCTTCCATGGGCAACAATCCATCTATCCAGTGAATCGGGATACCCCTCCTTTCCATTCCCCTGAAATAGGTCATCTGTCGCTTGGCAAATTGATGTATCGCTGTATTCAGCTGACTGAACATATCCTCTTCCGAAAGCTCCCCCCGCAGGTAACGCGACATAAATTTATATTCCAGTCCGTAATATTCCAGCTTTTCATGGCTCACACCCTGCGCCAGCAGTGCTTCCGCTTCTTCTATCATACCCAGTTCGAGCCGCTGCTTCAACCGTTCAGAGATTCTGCTTCTACGGACATCCCTTGCATAGGCAATTCCGATGGTCAGTGAATTCAATTCCGGCATGTCAGGTTCGGAAACATCAGCCCGTTGCATATAATCTGCGATCTCTATGGCACGGACTGTCCGGCTCCTGGTCATCGTATCCGTTCTGTTATGCAACGGTCCGTATTGTTCAAGTATGTTAATCAGTTCATCCTGTGCTTTGTACTCCAGCTCCAACCGGAGTTGCTCGTTTACCGGAACCCGTAACAAGGTATACTGCCGCAAGACCGACTCTACATAGAGTCCTGAGCCACCGCACAACACCGGTAATTTTTTTCGGTTTACAAGATCTTCACAGACCGCCAGGAAATCTTTCTGAAATTCAAATACATTATAATCAGTCCCCGGCTCCATAATATCCACCAGATGATAGGGTACCTTCTCCCCTCCTGCTTCGTAATCTTCGTAATCCTTCCCGGTTCCAATGGTCATTCCCCTGTATACCTGCCTGGAATCGGCACTGATCACCTCTCCGTTCAATGCTTGTGCCAGGTGAGCAGCAAGAGCGGTTTTTCCAGCGGCAGTGTGCCCGAGAAGCGTGATAAGATCAAATTTCGATGTCATGTTTCAAAAGTATAACTTTTTACCTTAGCCATGCTCTGCATTACATTATTCCTTAGTAAACAATCAGGTTGAACTTTTGCAATTCTATTATTTAGGGTCTGTCCATAATGTCCGATATACTCATGAATAGTTTATTTTCAGTGGTATTCGTGAGCTCGTAGTGCTATTCCCTCCGGTCATGAGCTCCCGTTGGTCGATTCACTCGGTTCTGCGTTATGCTCGTTTTTGAAGCAGTCATTTACGAATAGTAAACTCCTGGGTTTCAAAAACTACTAAAGCCTTGTATTTGACGTTTTCTTATCAAAGACTGAAAATTACTTAGTTTTCTTGCAGTCACTATTTAACAACTAAATAATTGACATTTCGAAAATTACGCCATAAGGCCCCCCACTTTTTTCAAGATCTTTTGCAAAAGATATTACACGAGGGTTTCATATGTTGTTCCACTTAATTTGGAAAGCTTTTATACAATCATTTTGATATTTCTTCGTATATTTAGATATACTGTAAAAGAGAATGAAACTTAAAAAACTTTTTATCAGAGGTCAAAATATTCTACTGTTACCGGTATCAGCTTTTTCAACTATTTCGGAAGAAAACCACGAAGTAGGCATGGTGAACCGAAATTATTTACTTCCGGTCACGCTCCTGGTGTCAATTTTTTCACTCATAGGCTCTGCCATTACAAATATCTCATCCCCCATCAGCCTGTTCCCCTATGTCCTTACAAATGCTGTAATTGTGTTCATGCTCATTTTTACCCATGCCTTTCTTTCAGGTAAAGCGGTAGCCCTATTGGGTCAGTATATGGCACCAGAGGGGAGATCTTCAGATTATTATGCCCTGACCCTTTATGCACAATTACCTTTTTTCCTGATACTTGCATTTGTTAAATTATTCCCTTCGCTGATCTTTTTCGTCATTATCGGTGCCTATAGCGTCTACCTCTTCAACATTGGATGCTCACAATTGACAAAGATTCCCAAACAAAAAATTTTACAATTCACCCTCCTCTCAACCATAATCATTATCGGTAGTTTCGTGGTCTGTTCTGAACTTTATACACTGCTCTACACCGAAATTATTGCTCAGTTTAGTACATTTGCCGGACATTAATGTTTATGGGCAACAGGATCAACATAAAAAACAAGAAAGCTTACCACGACTATGAACTGATTGAACGTTTCACTGCCGGTATACAGTTGGTGGGAACTGAAATAAAATCTATCCGATTAGGAAAAGTCAGCCTGGCTGATTCCTTTTGTGTTTTTTACAATAAAGAGCTGTTTATTAGAGGATTGCAAATCGCTGAATATGCCTGGGCCAGTTACAATAGTCATGAACCCGGAAGGGAAAGAAAGTTACTGCTCAACAGGAAGGAACTTTATAAGCTAAGCAGGAAAGTCAAGGAATCGGGACTTACCATCGTGGTGCTACGTATCTTTATCAGTGAGAAGGGGTATGCCAAAGCTGAAATCTCACTGGCAAGGGGAAGAAAACAATATGATAAGCGGGAAGTGATCAAGCAGAAGGATTCACAGCGACAGCTTGACCGGATAAAAAAGATCCGGTAATTTTATTGAGAGAAGAAAAATTCGTTTACCTGTCTCAGTTCTTCCAGCGACAATTCAACTTCAAAATCGAAATAGGCATCAATTACCTTTAACAATTCATCAAAGGAGATGTAACCATCTCCATCCCCGTCGATCTGGGCAAACTTTTCAGGTATATCAGATACACTTCTTTCCTGACTTCGACAGTTTTATTTTCTCATTTTCTCAATGCGCATATAATTAGTTA
>JBBDIE010000195.1:0-59454 GCA_040880545.1 Bacteroidales bacterium
AGAGTGGGAGACCAAAGGAGTGCATTACTATTGCTATATAGATTGAAGTTGACAAGCCGAAGGATCGTAGACTTCATCCTTTTGCAAGTGATAAAGCTTACTTGATAGCAAACATTTTATTTCAATATATCTTCCAATACCCACCGAAAAATTGCGGATAAATAGAATGTAGATCTCTTGTACACCCTCTTCACACTATTAATGTGTCTTCTATCCAAATTATCGGTATTAATAAGAACTAAAATCAAAAATCAGCTCGAAAACTACATATCTGAACAAATTGTAGGTGTATCAATATGTCTATATTCTGCCAAAGAACAGTAAAATCAATCCTGTAAAAAGATGTGTATAAAGATTAGAGGCACTGCCAAGGGGATCTACTCCATCTGGGCGCTGATGCAACCGGAAGTACAGGAACTCTTTGAATAAAGGAAATTAGTATCGTTCCCGCTCCTTATAATGTGTATGAAGTAATTCATGCGACTTGTGTCCCAGTGGTTCTCCCAGGAACTCCTGGTAAAGTCTGATCACTTCCGGATTTTCATGTGATTTCCTGATTGGGAGCGACATATCCTCTGCATAGATCGCCGTGGTTCTCAGCTCCCTGATCGCCTGGTTGGTGGGAATCGGTTGTCCGCCACCTCCAAGGCAACCTCCCGGACAGGCCATCACTTCGATAAAGTGTACATTGATCTTTCCTTCCTTTACCGCCTGCATCAGCTCCCTGGCATTTGATAATCCATGGGCCACAGCGCATTTTAGTTCCACCCCTTCCAGAAATTTCCAATCCTCCACACAACCTTCCAGTTTAACCGAAGCCTGCCGGATACCCTCAAAGCCGCGAACAGGAGTAATGTTCAGGTTTTCAAAGGGAACTTCCCTTCCTGTAATAATTTCATAGGCTGTTCTCAGGGCCGCTTCCATCACCCCTCCGGTTGCGCCAAAGATTACACCCGCCCCCGATGAATCCCCCATCAGCCTATCGAACTTATCCTCCTTCATGAGTTTAAAATCAATCCCCGCCTGTCTCACCATCCTTGCCAACTCCCGGGTAGTCAGCACATAATCCACATCCTTAAAACCACTGGATCGCATCTCCGGGCGATCGGCCTCATACTTCTTGGCTGTACAGGGCATAACGGAAACCGTAACGATCTTTTTCGGGTCAAGTTCACGTACCTGCGCATAATATGTTTTTGCAAGTGCTCCGAACATCTGCTGCGGAGACTTACAGGTCGATACGTTGGGCAGATATTCGGGAAAAGTATGTTCGATGAACTTCACCCAGCCAGGTGAACAGGAGGTGGTCATTGGCAGGGCTACGGTTTCATCTTTATCAACCAGTGCTTTTTTCAGCCTGGTGAGAAGTTCTGTTCCCTCTTCAAGAATGGTCAGATCCGCTGTAAAATCTGTATCAAGCACCGAATTAAATCCGAGTCTTTTTAATGCGGCCACCATTTTACCTGTAACTCGTTCTCCCGGTTCCAAACCAAGGTCCTCCCCCAGTCCGACTCGTACTGCCGGAGCAGTTTGTACGATCACATGGATATCCGGATCGAGTATGGCATCCCACACTTCGTCCAGGTAGATCCTTTCAACAAGGGCTCCGGTAGGACACCTGTTTACACATTGTCCGCAGTTGGTACAGATAATCTCTGCCATAGAGTGTTCGTAGAATGTACTGATCTTCTGCTCGGCACCCTTGTATGCCACGGAAAGGGCATTGACCCCCTGTAGTTGCTGACAGGTCCGCACACACCGCTGGCAACGGATACATTTGCTGTCGTCTTTCTGAATGGAAGGAGAGAACCGGTCGATGGTATAATCTTTATGATGGATCAGATCCAGGAATATATGGTCTCCCACGCTGAATTCGTTGGAGAGATTCTGCAATTCACAATTGCCGTTTTTATAGCACTTGGTGCAGTCGGCATTGTGTTCTGAAAGCAGTAATTCTATGACATGTTTCCTTGCCGTCCGCACTTTCAATGAGTTTGTGAGAATCTGCATTCCATCTGCAACCGGAGTGGCACATGCTGCCACCAGTGCCTTTCCCCCAAGTTGCTCCACCACACACACCCTGCAGTTTCCTGCCACACACAGGTCGTCGTGGTGACACAACACCGGTATCCTGAAGTTCAGTTTTTTGGCAGCATCAAGAATGATGGTCCCTTCGGGCACTTCCACCAGCAATCCGTTTATTGATAATTTTACCATAACAGCCATTTTTTCTGTTTACACATTAATATATGATCTCTTCCCTGAAATTCTCCACGATGGAACTGAATGCGTTACCAACCGACTGGCCAAGTCCGCATTTTGCGGCAATTTTCATGGTTGATGCAAGCTTAACCAATTCATCAAGATATTTGGAACTTTTTTCTCCCCGTTTTACAGCTTCCACACCTTTAAGCAACTGCTGACAACCCACCCTGCACGGAGTACACTGCCCACACGACTCCTCAGTGAAAAAATCGAGGTAATTGTGTAACACGTTGTACATGGACCTGGAGCTGTTAAACAGTTTCATGGATCCCCCGGTGGGAACACCCTCAAACCCGATAATGGTTTCGTCAAATCTCTTCTGGGGTACACAAAACCCGGCTGCCCCTCCAACCTGTACCGCCTTGGTATCGCCATCTCCAAAGGCATCGACAAATTCACGAACACTCATTCCAAGCTCAAGTTCGAAAATGCCCGCCTGCGGGGTGTCTCCCGAAACTGAAAACACCTTTGACCCGCGTGAATCCTTGGTCCCCAGATCCCTGAAGTGCATGGCTCCGTATTTCATGATCATCACCGTATAAACCAGTGTTTCCACGTTATTGATACAGGTGGGCTTATCGAACAGTCCATGCTTTGTGGGATAGGGCGGCTTGTTTCTGGGTTCACCACGTCGGCCCTCGATTGATTCAAACAAGGCACTCTCCTCTCCGCAGATATAGGCGCCGCTCCCCAGGAACAGACGGATCTCAAAATCGTGACCCATTTTCTTCATGAGCTTGTGAAATGAGGCAAGTTTCTCCTGTAACCCGGGAACCAGGAATTTATATTCTCCCCGCAAGTAGATGTAGCCAACCTTAGCCCCAATCGCCCTGGAGGCTATAGCCATTCCACAAAATACCTTTTCCGGTACCTCATCGAGAATCTGCCGGTCCTTGAATGTACCCGGTTCGCCTTCATCGGCATTGCAGACAATGTATTTCTCGTCACTTTTTTCCCTGGAAGCATACTGCCATTTCAGTCCGGTTGGAAAACCTGCGCCTCCCCTTCCTTTCAGACCAGAATCGATAACAGCCTGGATAATCTCTTCAGGTTTATTTTCCATAACCTTCTCGAAAATCTCATGGCAGGTAATCTTCTCAAAAATAAGGTCGACCCTCTTAACTGGTAATTTTATCATGATAGTTGGTTTTACCGCTGTTTAATATACTCCTGGAGTACCCCGGATACCTTTTCAGGTGTAAGATCGGTATATGGGACATCATTGATCAGAATGGCCGGGGCTTTGTGGCACCATCCGATACAATTCGTTTCCACCAGGCTGAATTTCTTGTCTGCCGTGGTTTCCCCAAGTTTGATCTTCAGTATCTCCTCAATTGTTTCAAGGATGGTATTCTTTCCTTTCATACTACAGGAGATCGTTTTACAAACACGGATTACATATTTTCCCCTAAAACTCGTATCAAGAAAAGAATAGAAAGTGGCGGTCCCAAATACCTCTGCGGCCGAAATATCCAGTTGCCTGGCTACCTCAATCATATCCAGTTCAGTAAGAAAGTGCTTTTCAGCAACGATATCCTGTAAAATAGGTAACAGTGCCCCCCTGGTGTTGCCGTGCCTTTCTACCATTTCCATAACCGATTCCGGAAGTGTCATCATAACATAGTGCATTTATAGATTATTCAAAACTCTAGAAATAGTGGAATGTTGTAATTACTGTGATTTCTTTCACACTAAAAAACAACGAATTTAGTTGGTTTATTGTTATTTTTTTAACAGTAAATGAGAAATTACGAACAGTCGCAGTATTGTTATTTAATCTAAATTAATTATCTGGGTTATATCTTTATATTTTAAATACTTACAATGCTATCTAACGTTATCTTCTAAATAAGAAAGTTACGAAAAAATTTCTTTTAGATCGTCGTCTTTCTCACTAACTTGCCTCATAAAAAAATGATACTATCCCATATCGTTGCCGTTTCCAGGAATTTTATAATCGGTAAAAACAATAAGCTTCCCTGGCGGATGCCCGAAGACATGCAATATTTTCACAGGGTTACCGATGGACACATTGTGATTATGGGCCGGAAAAACTACCAGGCCAATGGTAAGGCGTTAAAGAACCGGACCAATATTGTAATTACAAGAGACCGGAATTTCAGGCCCGGTGACGCCATCGTAACAACCAATATAGAAAGCGCCATTGCTATTGCGGAAAGTTACGCTCCCAAAGAAATCTTTATCGTTGGCGGAGGTGAAATTTACAGACAAACCCTGAACCTGGTCCACAGGATCTACATCACCATCATCGAAACAGAAGCTGAAGGAGACACTTTTTATCCGAAAATCGATCTGGAAAAGTATAAAATCGTATCAAAGATCTTCAAAAAGGCCGACAGGGAAAATCCGTTTGACCACACCTATTATATCCTGGAAAAGTAATTTTATTGCCTCTTTTTCAGGTTTATAGCAATTTTATTACCCCAATTCCCCGGGCAGATACAATATCAAAAAAACTGGGTCGTTATTAAATAAACTATATTTTTAGTTGTTTAACTAAATATTTAGTTATATCTTTGGTCCCATACAATTGAAAATTTGTATTGTATCATGCAAGAACTTACACTTACACGGGCAGAGGAACAGGTGATGCAGATCCTGTGGGAAAGGGAAAAGGCTTTCGTTAAAGATATCCTTGCCCGGTTTCCGGAACCAAAACCTGCCTATAATACCGTATCCACCATCGTGCGGATCCTGGAAAAAAAGGGATTCGTGTCACACGAAGAATTTGGAAAATCACACCGGTATTTTCCCCTGATTAAAAAAGAGGAGTACCGTGACGAGCGGTTTTCGGATCTCCTGAAGGGCTATTTCAACAACTCCATGAAACAGGTACTCTCTCACTTTTCTGACGCTGCCGATCTGGATATACGTGAAGCTGAGGAAATGATACAAATACTTGAAGAGATGAAGCAAAAATCGAATCAGAAATGACTGCATTGTTCTCATATATCACTGAGCTTAATATAGCCATCACTTTGTTTTTCCTGGTGTATCTCCTGGTATTCCGGAAAGATTCAAATTTCAACGGCCGGAGGATCTTTCTACTCCTTGCCATGGGAATCTCCATACTGATCCCTTTTATCCAGTTCCGGTTTAATAACCCTGCGGTCCTGTTCAATTCTCCAATGGTTATGCTGGAAGAGGTAATATTTACAGGGCAAGCAGGATCGCATTCATTTTCCCGCGTATCTCCTGCTCTGCTTCTGATGATCATCTACCTGGCCGTATCAATTTTTTACCTGGGAAGGCTCATCCTGAATATCTCCGGTATCATATACACGGCGTTACATGCTGAACGATCGTTCGTACACGGACGGAAGGTAATTGTCAATAACCGGCTACATCCCAGCTCCTTTTTTAAAATGATATTTATTGATCCCGCCATAGAACCGGAAACGGATCTAAGGCATATCCTCGATCATGAATCTTACCATGTCAGGTTATGGCACTCTGTGGACAGGATCATGGCTGAATTTTTGATTTGCATCAGTTGGTTTAATCCGGTGATATGGATGGTCAGGAAATCAATTGTTGTAAACCATGAATACCAGGCCGACAACCGGGTAGTGACACACGGGGCCGACCAGGTCAGTTATCAATTAACAATACTCAATCAATTTATTGGAAGCGCTTCCATATCCAACCAGTTTAGTAACCAAATTAAAAACAGAATCAACATGTTAAACAAGAATTATAAAAAAGGAAGCTTCTGGAAAAGCATGGTGCTTATTCCGGTAAGCGGTATACTCCTCTTTTTCATGGCCTGCGGCAATGAACCGGGAGTAGACAATACGCTGGAAACAGATGTATTTTATATTGTTGAAGAGATGCCTGAATGGCCGGGGAGCGATGATATGGCACATTCTCTGAGAACATTTATTGCGGAAAACCTGAAATATCCTGAGGAGGCGAAAAATAATGGTGTGGAAGGAAGGGTGATGGTTCATTTTATGGTGACAAAAACCGGAAAAGTTATTGTTCCTGATCCTTCAATATTGCCGCCTGAAAAAGATGAAGAGGGCAATATCGGTGAAGTGGTGGTTGTATCATACATGCCATATGAAGGGGTCCAGGATCCCGTGGATGAAAAACTGGTACAACTGCTGAAGGATGAGAGTGTACGGGTCATTGAACTGCTCCCTGATCTGAAACCCGGGAAGCAGGGGAACAAGGCAGTAAATGTTCTCTTCACGATGCCTATTAATTTCAAACTTCAGTAATTTGATGCTTAAAGAAGCGGGTTGTCAAACGCTGACCTCTTTAGGCAACCCGCTTTTTCTTTTCATTGGTACCTTCAGGGTTCGTTTAATCACTAATGTGGCAGTGAAATGTCATAAAGTTTGTCAGTTACACAGGAATTGTTAAAATTTGTGGTTACACGAAATAATCCTGAAATGAATCCAAATTCTACCCAACTGATCAGTTCCATGCTGGTACCCGGCATTATGATCGTCGCTGCCGCCATTTTATTGTTTTCAACCAACAGCCGGTTTTCTATGATCGTGGACAGGATACGGAGTATGAAAGACGAAAGGGACAGGGTGATTGAACAGGCTCCTTCGGGAAAAACGGGATTGAACAATCTGGATAAGATCGAGGTTCAGATCAGTCACCTGATACACAGGATATCCATGATGAGAATTACCATAGTAAGCTTTTCTGCCGCGGTTCTGTTCTTCGCGGTAACTGCTGTCCTGATTGGAATACGGTCGAACCTGGAGGTTAATGGATACTTCTGGGTTGCTCTTTCCTTTTTCTTTGGTGGCTTGCTCGCCATTATCAATGGTGTGGTTTTTTCCGTGATTGAAATATTTAAATGGTACCGGATTGTTCACATCGAATTATCAGAGATCAATCACGAAAAATAAAAATGATTATCAGTTCCATCTGTATGTGCTGTTTAATTATTCCAGCCTTGCAATCGTCAGGAAAATCATTCCAGTTTCACGTTTTATTTTTATCTTGGCTGAAACCAGAAAAATATGAAAAACCTGAAGAAGTATTATAAAATAAAAGCGACCCCGCCTGAGGTTTATGCCGCCATGACTAATCCCTTCTCCATAGAGTTATGGACCGGTGAGAAAGCTGTTATGAGCACAAATGCCGGCGAGGAATTCTCCCTGTTCAGCGGCGATATTGCAGGAAGAAATCTACAATTCGAACCCGATAGCAAGATCATCCAGGAGTGGTTTTTTGGTGAGCAACCCGAACCATCCGTGGTTACAATATCCCTTTCTGCCCAACGGTATTTCACAAAAATTGAGTTACTGCACACCAATATTCCTGATGAGGCGTTTGATGATATCAACCAGGGATGGGAAGAATCCTATTTTGGAGCCCTGAAGGAATTTTTTGAATAACCGCAACTTTTCTTGTGTAGGCTGCTTTTTATTTGTATTTCGCTCAGTTTTGATCCCCCTGAAAACATATTATGCTCCCCGCTGTAACTAAATTTACCCCTTTGTCGTCCTACCACAAAGCGAGTAAAAACCGACAATTAAATTTTACATCATGCAAGTCTCCTTCACTATCTTTTGCAAAGGAGTGTGAAAACCGGGGAGGGTTCCATGGCACCGATATCGGAATTGTCATTTTTATAGTTGTTAAATAGTGTCAGAAAAAAACGCATAATATATTGTCGTACTTGATTAGAATGCATTAAAAGAAAGACATGTAATGACTATTTTAAGTCGGACATAACGCAGCTATGGACGTTTACTTGCAGGCACCAAAAATAATAGAAAGACTAAAGTTTAACCAAATTAAGCACCAATGAAAAAATTATCAGCACTCATACTGGCCATTGCAATGGTATTCCCTCTTGTTGCACAGGAAGATACAATCAGGATTCCTGAACTGCCTGAATCCCAGAAAATAAGAGACGATACCGTTGTTAATCCTGAACTTCCGAAATCGTCGGATATGTCTTTCAAAACCCCTGACAGAACAGAGGTCACGGTAGGGAAAAATGAAATTTTCATCGTTGAAGCCAATGGAGACACAACAAAATTCCTCCTGGGAAGTAAAGGGATGAGTATCGTAGAGGGGAAAGATGGCTATACCATAGACATTGTTGATATGGATGAGGAACAGGAACAGGAATATGAAGAGAGAGATGAGAAGAAAAAGAAGAAGAAGGATAAATTTAAACCGCATTATGCCGGATTTGAAATTGGCCTGAATAATTTTATGAATCCCGGGTATACGCTCCACACAGGAACCTTCATGAATCTAAATACGGCCAAGTCGTGGAACTACAACCTTAATTTCCTCGAATACGGAATTGGCCTGGGAACCTCTTATGCAGGTCTGGTAACCGGAATGGGGATTGAATGGTCTAACTATATTTTTGATGCGGATAATTCCATAGAAGAGGATATAAACGGTGACATACTCAATATTCCGGCACCTTATCCCGGCATTACCAAATCAAAATTTTCCATGACCTATCTCAACACCCCCCTGTTACTCGAGTTCCAGATACCGGCAGGAAAAAAGCGGATTCATATTTCAGGGGGCTTAATAGGTGGTGTTAAGCTCGGTTCAAAAACCAAGATTAAGTACAACGATGGAGGAAGACAGAAGGATGTGAAAAAAGACGATTTCAGTCTCTCCCCTTTCAGGTATGGCGCCACATTCAGAATTGGTTACAGGGCGATAAACCTCTTTGCAAATTACTACTTTTCTCCGCTGTTCGGGGAAACCGACACTCCTGAAATCTACCCGTTCAGTATAGGACTGAACCTAATCTCTTTCTGATCAGGAGAACATTTTTTAAAACAGGCCGGACTATCTTTCAGTCCGGCTTTTTTTTTACTGATAATTACCTGTCATCATACCAACCGGCTATCTGCTACCCTCCGGCTCCCCCTTTGTAATTTCAAATATTTATAAATTTCTGAGTTGCTGTTTCTTATTATTGTAATTTTACCGGGAAATAAGTAACCAATACCTATGAGATTACTATTAATTAGCAATTCAACAAATGCAGGGGAGGCTTACCTGGAGTATCCCAAAACTGAAATTAGAAAATTTCTGGGGGAGAAGAAAATTACCGGGTTATTTTTCCCATTTGCAGGCGTTACCATGCCCTACAGCGAATATACAGACATGGTTGGTGAGCAGTTCAGAAAAATTGGACACGATATACGATCCATCCATGAATTCGACGATCCTGTTCAGGCAGTTAAAGCTGCGGAGGCAATTATTGTGGGTGGAGGAAACACCTTCAGCCTGCTCAAAACGATCCAGGATAAGCAGCTGATCGGGCCGGTGAGGGAGAAAGTACGGGGCGGAACACCATATATTGGATGGAGTGCCGGATCGAATATGGCATGTCCCACCATCAGGACCACCAATGATATGCCCATCGCAGAACCTGATAGTTTTGCTGCATTTCATCTTGTAAATTTTCAGATAAACCCCCATTATCTCGACAGTAATCCGGACGGACATGCCGGGGAGACCCGGGAAGACAGGATCCGTGAGTTTCTGGAAGTTAACCGGGATTTGACGGTTTTTGGATTACGGGAAGGATGCATGTTCCGAATCGAAGGAAATGAGATGAGTCTCATTGGAAGCAGGCCGGTGAGGGTATTTACCTATGGCAAGGATGCCGTTGAGATGACAGGGGCTAATGATTTTGGTCCATTTCTGAAATAATAAACAGCACGGAGACAGATGGTAAAAAAAATACGTAATTACGTAGAATACCTGGCAGCATTTCTGATCATATTTGCCTTGATTTTGGTAATTGCCTCTGTGGTTATCGTCAAATTTTACGGCGATGAACTCCAGGACTATACCTTAAACCTGGTGAATGAACAACTGGATACCAAGTTAACCGTTGAAGAGGTTGGTTTCAGTGTTTTGAGAAAATTTCCATACACCTCCGTTTTTTTCAACAATGTAATCGTATGGTCGGGACACAATTTCGATCGTGAAGAATTTAAATCCGTTTCTCCCGATACATTATTCACGGCAGATCGGTTATACATGCAGTTTAATCTCATGGATCTGATACGAAAAAAGTACACTATTAAGAGCCTTGAAGCAAGGAACGGGGTCATGAGAATTTTAATTGATCAGCGGGGCAACGGTAATTTCATGATTGACAGGAAAGATCCAAAAGATTCGAAAGAAAGATTCATTGATATGAAGGGAGTTGCTGTCAGAAACTTCCATATTCATTATATGAACCTGGCCAAGGAAATCGAGGCGAGGGCACTGATCCAGGAGATGCATCTTGAGGGCAACTTTGCCAACAGAAATTATACCCTGAAAGCCGGAGGGGATGCTTTCATTCATGAATTCATGAACCACGGGGTAACTTATCTTTCAAAACAATCGTTACACTCAGACATCTCCCTGGAGGTTGCGAATAATAGTTTCACCATTTCAAAAGGGGCCTTGACCCTGGGTGAGCTTGCCGCCAGAATCACAGGAGCGTTCCTGCTTGACAAGGAGGTTGGTACAGATCTGAATCTCCGTATATCCGGAAGCAGGATCGACATCGAATGGATTTCGGAGATCCTGGCCAAGAGTAAAATATCCCCGGAAGGGATCAAAGGGAAAGGGGTGTTTAACCTGGAGGTGGATGTAACCGGGTTGCTGACCCCAACACGCACTCCACAGATTAACGCAAAATTCTATACCAGGAATGCTTCCCTGGATCTGAAAAATCCTTTGCTGGTAATCAGGAATTTATCCCTGGAAGGAAATTACTCCAACGGGGTACTTCTGAACATCAGGTCCACAATACTGCAGTTAGAATCAGTTTCGTGCAGAGTCGGCAATTCGTCCATATCCGGTTCCGTGAGACTGGAAAACCTGCTGGCTCCAAAATTCAGGGGAACCCTCTCGGGAGATCTGGCATCTGAGGATCTATCGCCCTATCTGGAAAAATTTCCTGTGAAAATCGGCCATGGGAGAGTAAAACCAGATCTGAAATTCAGCGGATCCATTTCAGGAAGGAACCAATCAGGAAGGAAGGTACAGATTGTACCGGAAGGAACGGTATTGTTTTCGGATCTGCACATTGCAACAACGAAATTTGATTTGCTGGCCAACAATGTAAACGGAAACCTGGTAATTGGTCCGAACAACTGGAAAACAGCATTGAGCGGGTTATTGAGGGAAACCGATTTTAAAACAGAGATTACTTTCAATAACCCGCTGAATATGAAATCGGGTTCAACACCCCTGGATATTGAAGGTACCATTTACAGCAGGAATGTTGATGTGGATCAGCTGATCATGGATCTGAAAAAGGAATCAGACAGAGAGGTAGAAACGAAATATCCTGAAAATATCCGGCTGAACCTGCAATTCCGTTTTGATCAGATAACAAAGGGGGACATTCAAACCAAACAGGTATCGGGGACACTTATTTACCGATACCCGGCTCTTTATATTGACCCGATATACCTGGAGACAATGAATGGCGTCATAAATTCCAGGATCGCCCTGATGGACCTGCATAAACCACAGCATCAGCTCAGCATGAACAGCTCCTTCAGAAATGTTGAAATTCGTGATCTCTTCCGGTCCTTCAATAATTTTAAACAGGATTTTCTTACCCATGAAAATATTGCCGGAAGCATTTCCGGTGATTCGGAATTTCTGTCTGCCATCAATCCTGACTTTTCCATCAGTCCGGCTGATATCATATCAGAGAACAGTTTCGTTATTAAAAACGGCGAACTAATCAATTTCAAACCGATGATTGAGATGTCCAAATTATTGAAAATTGACAAAATGGATGCCATTAAATTCTCAACCATCAGCAATACCATTCTTATCAACGACAATAAGATTACCATTCCTGAAATGGATATCAATTCAACTGCATTAAATATACAGGCCTCAGGAACACATGGGTTTGACAAAACCTATAAGTATCACCTGGCAACCAAGTTATCTGAACTCTTATTCAGTAAAGCTCAAAGTACGCCCAACAAAGAATTTAACATAGCGCTTGACAAGGATGATAAAAGGACCGTATTCCTGATCCTGTTTGATGAAGGTGATGGCATGGTGATTGAATTTGATGAATACCAGGCCTTGAAAAAGATCCGGCAGGACCTGAAAGATGAGCGCACTGCGTTAAAAAAAGTGTTGAACGAGGAGTTTGGATTGTTCAGGGACGACAAAGATTTAAAAAAACAGATCGAAACAACCAAAGAACCGGTATTAAAATTTGATTTTTCAGGGGAAAATCCTGAAGATACTGTTCAATCCGAAACAGAAGAGAAACGAAGGTGGTGGCAAAGGAGAAAGGATACGGTAATAAATTCAGAATTAAAATTCATCATGGATGAAGATGACAAATAAAATCTGGTAACGTGAATATATACGAAAAAAAACAACGCTGGAAATACCTGCTCTTTTTCTCAGCTATCATCATTGGTACAGGGTCTTTATTTTATACCAACAGGTTGGTGAAAACCATCGCTGAAGATGAACGTGAAAAAATTGAACTATGGGCAGAGGCCACCAGTTTACTGGCAAATTCCGAACCTCTGGGCAACGAAATTTTCCTTTTTCTCCTTGAAGTGCTGGAAAACAATACCCAAATACCGGTAATTCTGGTGGATGATGAGGGCAGGATCATGGCACAGCGAAATCTTGATTCCACAAAGATACGTCAGGACAAATACCTGTTGCGGTCGCTTGAAAAAATGAAGAGTGAAAATGACAGTATTGTAATTGATCTGGGGAATAATAATTACCAGTATCTCTATTACAGGAATTCAAACCTGCTGAGGAAACTGGCAGCTTTTCCATATTTTCAGCTTGGGGTGATTATGCTGTTCATAGGCGTTTCCTATGTGGCTTTCAGTATATCCAGGAAAGCGGAACAAAACAAGGTATGGACAGGGTTATCAAAAGAGACTGCCCACCAGCTGGGAACACCAATCTCATCGCTCTCGGGCTGGGTTGAAATTCTTAAGCAATCCGGGGCTGATCCGTCCACCACCGCAGAGCTGGAAAATGATTCCCAGCGACTCATAAAGATTGCTGACCGGTTTTCCAAAATCGGATCAAAACCGACACTTAGGGAAATGGATATTACAAAGGTGATTGAAAACAGTTTAGCGTATATCGTTGCACGAAAGGCCAAATCGGTTCAGTTTGTGAAGGAGCTGCCCAAAGAGGGTGTTCTGGTGCCGGTAAATGAGACCTTACTTGACTGGGTGATTGAAAACCTGTGTAAGAACGCCATGGATGCGATGGAAGGGAACGGCAAGGTAACCATCCGGTGTACTTTTACTGAGAGATCCGTTAACATTGATGTGGAAGATACCGGCAAAGGGCTTGCCAAATCAAAATTCAACACCATTTTTAAACCCGGGTATACCACCAAGAAAAGAGGCTGGGGACTGGGATTGTCCCTGTCAAAGCGGATCATTGAGTCCTATCACGATGGTAAAATATTTGTGCTTTCATCTGAACCGGGATCTGGCACAATCTTTAGGTGTACCCTGAAGCGGTAAGCTCAAGGGTCATGAGCCGGCTTTCCGGTTCATGACCCTATAAAGTTTATCGGATCTTCTGATCATTGCCGGAACAGGTATGGAACAGGTCTCTCCCTTGATTGCCGTCTCCCTTTGATCATCATCTACCCGTAATTCCCCGACCCGTGTTTCAACCACCCCGGTGGTAGGGCCAATGATAAGAATTTCATCACCCACATGGATTTCGCCCGTTTCAATAATAAACTCAGCGACCCCGATCCTGTCAAAATAGTTGGATCCCTTACCAATATATGTTTTCCTTGTTGTTGCTGCCGATCCGTAGACCTCGCTCCATTCACCAAGCCGCTGACCCAGGTAGTAGCCATCCCAAAAACCGCGGTTAAATACGGTACTTAACCGCTCTTTCCAGCGAGCTATATTCACTTGTGTGAAATTATCAGACAGGCAGGCATCGATGGCTTCATTGTAACAGGAAACAACCGTTTTAACATATTCCGGGGAGCGGGCCCTTCCTTCTATTTTCAACACCTTAACCCCTGCATCCAGTATCTTATTCAGGAAATGGATGGTTGAAAGATCTTTGGGTGACATAATACGCTCGTTATCTATTTCAAGTTCCACGTCCCTTTCCTTGTCTGTTACAATATAAGAGCTGCGGCATACCTGGAAGCAGTCGCCCCGGTTAGCTGAGTGGTTGTGTTGATGCAAACTCAGATAACACTTTCCGCTGATAGCCATACATAACGCACCGTGCACAAACATCTCAATTTTTATCAGGTTGCCCGACGGACCGCGTACCTCTTCCAGCACAATCCCTTTCGCAATTTCAGCGACCTGGTCCAGGTTAAGTTCCCTTGCAAGAACCACCACATCGGCGAAATTAGCATAGAATTTAAGGGATTCTATATTGCTGATATTTAATTGTGTGGAAAGATGTGTCTCAACTCCAACTTTAAGAGCATAATTTAATACCGACTGATCGGAGACAATTACTGCCGAGACACCATGCTTCTTTGCCTGATCGACCAGCTTCCGCATTTGCAGCAATTCGTGATTGTATATTACCGTGTTAATAGTAAGGTAGGTCTTCAGTCCATGCTCCTTTGAAATTTTCACAATCTCCGGCAGATCTTCCACGGTAAAGTTTGCCGAGGACCTGGCCCGCATATTCAATTGCTCTATACCGAAATA
The DNA here is from genome assembly GCA_040880545.1 of Bacteroidales bacterium. Lineage (GTDB taxonomy): Bacteria > Bacteroidota > Bacteroidia > Bacteroidales > M55B112. The sequence goes on from JBBDIE010000195.1 coordinate 14,958, forward strand.
CACAGAATCTGCGCCTCCCTGTATGGCTGCCATCAATGATTCATAAGAACCTGCCGGAGCCATCAGCTCAATGTCCGCTCTCTTTAACATGGTGCAAAGATAAGATAACCTGTTTAATATGATGGTTCACTTAGTTGACTGAAACAGAAAACATTTTGATCAGCAACTGTTTTATTGTCTCGACACGTGCGGGTTTGGCAAGATATTCATCCATCCCTGCCTTTACCGATTCGGCCTTACGCTGATCCTCGCTGTCGGCTGACATGGCAATAATTGGTGTCTTCAAGCCTTTCTTCCGGATATATTCGGCAGCCTCATAACCATCCACTTCCGGCATATGTAGATCCATAAATATAATGTCATAGTTATTGGCATCGACCATTTTAATGGCTTCTGCCCCATTGGATGCCAGATCTATCTCATAACCAATGTTCTTAAAAATAGACTGAGCCACCTTTTGATTAATGAGGTTATCCTCCACAACCAGGATGGAGAGATCTGATGGCAGTGTATTAAGCGTATCAGTTATGCTTCCAAGATCCTTGATTCCCGGGAAAACTTCCCTGATTATATCATAAACTTCTTTACTCTCAAACGGCTCAATCAGGTAATAATCGATCCCCAGTCTACGGGAAACTTTATAATTTCCGGGGGTATCATTACTACTGACCACCACAGCCGGAATTTTATCAATTAGTCCTTCTTCCTTCAATTTACCAGCGATGACAAAGCCATCCTGGTTCTGTTTGTCGGAAATTACCACCATATTATAGACATCCTTTTTCACTGCCAGGTGGTGCAGCACAGCATCCATTGTACTGTTTTGATAAATTTTTGTCACCACATTCACACCGAATTTGATCAGAAGTTTACTTATGCTGTCCTTCTCCGGTGTGGATTCCTTTGACAGGAAGAGTACCGTTACCTGGTTCAATTGTTGAATACTCTCGAAATTATATTGTTTTTCGATCTTTTCATTGGAAAAAACCTCTATGGTAAAGCTGAATCCCGAACCCGGGCTATCGGTTCCTGTGGATATCCTTGACGGGCTCTCAACCCATATCTCTCCATTCATCAGTTCAACCAGTTGCCTGGAAATCGCAGTGCCAAGGCCTGTTCCTCCAAACTTTCTGCTGACCGATTTACGGGATTGGGCATAACTGCCAAAGATGGTGTCTATCTTATCCGCCGGAATTCCTATGCCGGTATCTTCTACCCGGAAGAGCAGGTGAATTCTTCCGTTGAAATTTTCCATCAATTCTGCCTGGATTTCAATTCTTCCTTTCTCTGTAAATTTGATGGCGTTGCTCACCAGGTTGGAAATTACCTGTCTCAACCTGAACGGATCCCCAATCAGCATGTCAGGAACAGAAGTCTTAATGTCTGAATTTAGTTGTAATCTTTTTTCACCGGCAAGTGGTCTGAATAATTCCATCACCATCGAAATTTCTTCTCTTAACCTGAAGGGAATCTCCTCCAGCATCATCTTCCCTGCTTCAATTTTTGAAAAATCCAGAATGTCGTTGATAATTGTCATCAACAAATCCGTGGATTTCTTTATGATCTTCACTTTTTGCTCTGTCTCCCCGGTCATTTCCTTATCCAGCAGACTTGAAACCATTCCCAGAATGCCATTCATGGGAGTTCTGATCTCATGACTCATGGATGCAAGGAAATCAGATTTTGCTTTGTTTGCAGCAACTTCCTGTTTTCGTGATCGTTCAATGGCTGAAACATCGATGAGCGCCACCAGCGTAAGTTCCTCCCCGCCAATCCTTGTGGTTTCCTCCATCCTGTAAATTACTGTTTCAATGCCTTCTTTCTCATAGTACAGATAATCTGAAGTGTCCAGTGAATCTGCGGAATCCTTTAACAGGTAATTATTGGAAATGAGGAATTGTTTTGAATATTCCTTGCCTACCAGGTTTCCTTGTTTTTCTGCAAACATCATACGTTGTGCCGCACTATTTATGTTGCGAATAACCTTTCCGGAATCAAGGATCATTATTCCCAAGGGGAATTTTTCAATTATCTGCCGGAAAACTATTTCTGACATCTTCAGCCTTTCCTGGCTTTTTGTCCTCATGTTGATAACCTTTAGCAGGTATAATATCAGAACAAGGGTAATGATAATGGCAATGATGGTAACAAACATATTCTGGAGGATAAAAAACCTGTTAAAGTCAGATTGACTGGATGTGAAGACGATACCCAGGTTCTTATCAAATATTCCGATGGGGAAATATGCGGACTGAACCTTTTCAATTTTACCCTCGGAATCAGTCATATTATGGCTGATGCTCCCGTGGGAGTACAGTTCAATACTGTCAGCAATGGCCTGGCTCGAACCTACCTTAAATTCATCGGCAAAATCTTTTGTAAGTATTTCTCCGTCGGAATTTATAACCCACTGCCGGGTGATGGTTTTGCCCAGGGGATAAAAGGAAAACATTCTTTTCGTAAATTTGTCAAAATCGATTTCTACAATGATGTTTCCACGTACCTTATCCTTTTCAAAATATGGATAGTGGTACAGGTATTTTCCGTTTATCTCTTCAACATTTACCCTTGGTATCAGTTGTTGCTGCCTCTGCCTCGGAAAAGTATCCACCAGAAATTCATCTCCATCATTAATGTATAAACCGAAATAATTTTTTTCGTTATCAAAAACGAAAATATTGGTGACAAGCTCATTGTATTTGGAATAGAAGACCTGTAGCCGTTGCTTGGTCGATTCAAACTCATCGCCATCCTTAAATATCAGTGAAAAATTATAATCATACAGCAGTTTATTCAGGTCGTTTTCAAATGTAGATAAATGTTTATCCACGTATGTTCCACACATATTTGTATTTTGCTCAAGTGAAGAGTTCAGGAACGAGATGAACTTCTGATGAATATTCAATAAGGATAGTATATTCAGGATCAGAAGAACTACCAGCAAAATTACGGTAAGTGTGTTTATCTTTTTCATTAATCCAACCAATAGAAATGAGTGTATGTCAGAATTTTTAAAAATACATATAAATCTGAAAGGAAGTTTTTTATTTGCGGTATTTGTCTCCCATATCCTCAAAAAGTGCCAGGTAATTCAGGTACCTCGATTCACTGATCTTTCCGGAAGCAACCGCTGCAATTACCGCACATGCCGGTTCATTGACATGTATACAGTTATTAAATCTGCAATCCTTACTGTATCTGAAAATTTCCGGGAAAAAATGGAACAACTCATCCTTACTGATATCAACCATGCCAAACCCTTTTATGCCGGGTGTGTCGACTATTTTCGCTCCACTTTTTAAAAAAAACATCTCTGCGTAAGTGGTGGTATGCTGGCCCGTTTTATGGTAGCCGGAAATTTCACCAATGCGCAAATCCAGTTCAGGATCCAGGTAATTCATCAACGTGGACTTACCCACTCCCGAATTACCCGCGATAACGGTTACCCTTGATCCAAGTAGCTCTTCAATTTTATCAATATTAACGTTGGTCTTTAATGACACAGCCATTGTCTGATACCCAATCTCCCCATACAGATCCATAAATTTTTTCAACTCCAGCTTTTCTGCCTCCGGGTAGATATCAATTTTGTTAAAAACCAGGACCACAGGGATCCTGAATGCCTCTGCCGAAACAAGAAAACGGTCTATAAATCCAAGGTGTGTTGTTGGCCGGATTAGACTTATCATCAGGATAGCCTGGTCGATATTGGCTGCAATAAGCTGATATTCCCTGGAAAGATTTGAGGACCGGCGGATAATATAATTTTTCCTTTCCCCAATTTTCGTGATTACGCCCGATTCATCATCGTTGAGGATAAAGGTGACATTGTCTCCAACTGCAACCGGGTTGGTAGCCCTGATACCTTTCATCCGATATGACCCTCTGATCTTGCAGGGAATTATCTGTCCACTATCATCTTTCACATAGTACCAGCTTCCTGTAGATTTTATGACAAGTCCTTTACTCAATATCAGGTTTTGGGCAAATTTAGTTAAAGAAGTTGATAGACAGCAGGGAAGAAAGGAGAAATCTTCCCGTCAGGTGTCTGCTGCATTGTAAAAAGTGGAGGAATACATTGAAGCCGGGCAGTCAGTCCTTTGTTTTAATGATTCTCCTCCCGGTTGATGGGAGCAACAACATTCAGAAACCTTGATCTGAACTGAATTCCGGATATGGCACCCTCTTCATCCCGGCTTGCCAGTAATTCGGCATCGGTACCCCTTATTTTGTTCAGCTCTTTCAGCCCGTTACTTGCCAGGCTCCAGAGAAATACCTCTTCATCTTCCATCATCACTGAAGCCCGTTGGAACTGGTATCGGGCCAGATCTATGAGTGACAGGGAACTGTTATTGACGGTTGGGGGGGTGACAGCCACAGGCCTTAGCTGATCATTGCCCGCAGGTATGTTCGATAAGGTGAGTTGGGAACGGTCCAGACCTGCAATTCTCACAGTCTTTTCTCCGGCAGGTTGTACCTCTTCTTTCCCTGATTCCGGATCAATATGCTCTTCCTGGTCATCCTTTTTATAAGTTGATACAGGTACCGGGGACCTATGGTTCCTGATTACTTTTAATGTGCCAGGTTGTGGAGAATGATTGACTGATTCCTCTTTTATATCTTTTTCTTCTCTCTCTTTCGTCTCAATCACAGATGCCACCTCAACCGGTTCAGGCTGGACCGCGGGACTGAATATTACGAACAGGATAACCGCAGCGGCGGCTGCCATAGGCAAAAGATATCTCCAGTCGAATACCATCGGTACCCGGCGTTTCAGTCGTTCTTTACCGGGGAATACCATCTGCTCCTTCTGGAGAAAGACCGCTTTGTACTTGTTTAATTCTACCACCGAAGCCGGATTTTCTTCAAGATATTTTTCAAAAACTGCCCGCTCTGGTTCTTTAAGATCATTTTCCAGGTATGCAACGCACCAGCTACCAATGTTTGCCGTCGAAACAGGATCAGATATACCGGGGAACAACATTTTGAGTGTCTCTTTTCCCGGAAATGTGATTTGCTCATCAGGAACAGGCTCCAGCCTGAACGACCGAAGTTCTTCCTCCAGATCCGGATTGAATTTCAGAAACCGGTGCAGCATCTCCTCCTCCCGGGAGGATAAATTCCCCTCGGCATAATCCAGAAAAAATGCTTCGTAATTGTCTCTGTTAATATTCATCTCAAGATCTTTAAATAATATTCTCCATTTTCACCAAAAACTTTTTCAAACTGAGTCTGCCCCTGTATATATAAACCTTTACTTGCGATTCTGTCAGCCCTGTAACCTCCCCGATCTCCTCGTAAGAATACCCTTCATAATCTCTCAGCATGATTACCGACCGCTGAATTTCAGGTAGTCTTTCCAGGGCATCCTGTAAAACATCCCCAAGATCGCTGTACTGCTCTAAATGGCTGTGTCCGTTCTCTTCAGAATATTCCAGGGATGTGCTTCTCTTATCTTTCTTTAGTATGTCGAGCATGGTATGATATCCCGTGGTAAAGAGATACGATTTCGCCTTATCTCCGTTAACATTATTCAGCTTCATCCATAGCTTTTCAAAAGAATCCTGCACCACGTCCTGCGCCATCTCTTCATTCCTGCAGCTTTTCAGGATGAATCTGTACAGGTTGTCGGCATACTGATCTACCGCTTTATTGTATTCTTCTATTGTCATTTAATTCAGGGTTCCGGTAATATGACGATGTAAGTTAGCAAATGTTACAATACGGATCTATTCTTTTTTCCATTTTATTTTGATGGATAATAATCTCTGTCGAAATTCCTTAACAGATTAATTATCTGCGTATTAGACATTTTATATGGTTGCTTTCCGTGTCCGGCTTCCTTCAGCAGGCTATTTTATCAGGAAAAAATCATGTAAGAATCAGGTGCAAAAACTTGACAATGTAATGTTCAATTCGTTAACTTTGACTGAACGATCAGTCAAAAAATGCCTAGGACAGAAAAACAATTAAATGCAATAAGAAAAGATCGCAGGGAACAGATTATGAATACGGCCCTAACGCTCTTTTCCAGGGAAGGCTATGGCCATGTATCCATTTCCATGCTGGCCCGTCATGCCGGCATCTCCAAGGGGTTAATGTACAATTATTTTAAAAGTAAAGAGCAATTGTTGAAGGAAATCCTGGATTCAGGAATGAAGGAGATCGTACAATACTTTGACCCGAATAACGACGGTCGCCTTACTCCGCAGGAATTTGAGCATTTTGTCAGGAATACCTTTCGTCTAATGAGGGATAACCGTGAATTCTGGATAAAATTTTTCAGTTTAATCATTCAACCCAACGTGAAGATCTTGCTAAAGGATGGTGTCATGGCCGGTTTCATGCGACGTTATTTTAAAATATTCGAGGAATATTTCAAAGACCACGGATTCAGGGATCCCGAACTGGAGGTATTTCAACTCTCTGCACTCATTGAGGGCTTCGGAATCATAATGCTCTATTACGAGGATTTAACGGAAATTCCGGTTACACTGTTTAAAAAATTTGAAGAACGAATTATACAAACCTATACGTGAATCAATTATAAAAAACCCATTATTGAGCGTAGCTATTTCAGTTGTAAAAATCAAATGGAGATGAAAATATATCATGTACCTATGATCATCCTACCGCTAGTATTCATGGCTGTAAATATTTCGGGCCAGGGATTAAACGCTGCGGAGATCATCCGGAAAGCGAATGACAAATTTAATGGTGAAAAGTCGGGAATCTCAGAGATGGCCATGACCATTGTAAGGCCTACCTGGGAAAGGACTGTCGAATTTAAAAGCTGGTCCAAGGGATCCGAAAATTCCCTTACCCTCATCACCGCCCCTGCCTCCGAGAAAAATCAGACTTTCCTGAAGCGGGGCCATGAAATGTGGACCTGGAACCCTGCCATCGGCCGATTGATCAAACTTCCGCCGTCCATGATGTCACAGGGATGGATGGGGTCCGATTATACGAATGATGATATTCTGAAGGAGTCATCGGTTTTGAATGATTATACCCATGGGTTCATCGGAGAGGAGGAGGTTGACGGAAAAATGTGTTACAAGATCAATATGATTGCAAAAGATAATGCTGCGGTTATCTGGGGTCGCCAGGTAAGATGGATCGACAAGGATGACTTTCTTTTCCTGAAATCTGAACTTTATGACGAAGACGGCTACCTGGTGAGAACAGAAAAGGGCAGTGAGGTAAAAAGAATGGACGGAAGGCTGATCCCTACGAGAATTGAGCTTTACCCGGAGGAGGAAGAGGGTCACAAAACCATTCTCACGATCAAGTCGATACAATTTAATGTAGAAATTCCTGATAATTTTTTTTCACAGCAGAATATGAAGAGGGTACGGTAGGTGAAGAAAAACGGGAGCACGCAAAATATCTGCAACAACGCAGAACCGTGTGCAACGAGCTCACGAATACCGCTGAAAATAAACTATTCATGAGTATATCGGACATAATGAACAGACTTTTTAGTCTGTCAATAATGTGGAGTGGCTGGATCATAATGTTCGTTTGCAAGGGTTATTCCCTGCGGTCATGAGCTCAAAACTTTCAGTTTTTCGGTTGTGAAGTCGGGAAATGCGCAGTTTACTTGCGTAAATGGGCAAACGAACATTATGGACAGACACTATTTAGTACTCGAAGTCTAATAATCAGATCATGAAAAATTACAAACTGGCCTGGAGAAATTTGTGGAGGAACCGGCGGCGTACAATGATCACCGCATCTTCTGTCCTCTTTGCTGTTTTCTTTGCATTGATCTTCCGGTCACTACAACTGGGTTCTTATGATCACATGTTCACGAATACCATCCAATCGTACAGCGGTTATTTGCAGATACAGCAAGCAGATTGGTGGGAAGATAAAACAGTTGATAACAGTTTTGAATTTAACGAAACACTAAAAACCCGGATTCTTCAGGACGAAAATGTAGTTACCACCATTCCACGATTTGAATCATTTGCACTTGCCTCCAACGGCCCCAATACAAAGGGGGTCATGGTCATGGGAATAGATCCTGAAAAGGAAGATCTTTTGTCGGGAATCCGGGATAAGAAGGTAAAATACAGGTTAACCCCGGAAGCCGTACAGGCCGTGAAAGGTGATGAATCACTGCCCCAAAAAACCAGGAATCTGATTGAGCTGTTTGAGGGCACCTCGTTTACTTATGATGGCAGACTGCTATCCGATCTAGGACTGCATCCATCAAAAGATATCGGGCACCTCCCCGCACTGGCCGAGCACACCGCGTTTGATAATGGTGATATTATTCCGGGAGAACCTGGTGTATGGCTCGGTGACAATTTGTCCGCTTACCTGGATTTGTCGATCGGCGATACACTGGTGCTGATCAGTCAGGGGTACCACGGCACAACGGCCGCAGGAATGTATGAGATCAAGGGAATCATCCGGCAGCCGATTCCTGATATAGACAATAAAATCGTATACCTGCCCTACGACATTGCGTGTCAACTATTCAATGCCCCGGAGAGATTAACCTCGATTGTGCTTCATTTACAGGACAACAGTGATCAGGCAATTAAAGAAACTGCCGCAAGATTGCAGTCGCTATTGCCGGAAAACGTACGAACAACAGACTGGCATGTGATGAACGAAGTGATCATTTCCCAGATGGATGCAGATAATAAAAGCGGAATGATCATGATCGGAATTCTTTATCTGGTCATTGCATTCGGCGTTTTCGGGACGGTTTTGATGATGACCGCCGAACGGAGAAGAGAGTTTGGGATGCTTGTGGCCATCGGCATGAAGAGGGCCAAACTTGCCTCCATTCTATCCTATGAAATGTTCTTTATCGGGTTGCTGGGGATGGTCCTCGGGGCAATCACCGGCCTTGTTGCCATTACCTATGGTGTGTATCACCCGATAGTTTTCAGAGGAGAAATGGCGGCGATGTTCGAAGATTACGGAATGGAACCTATCATGAAGTTTAATCCAGCCGACACCTATTTTCTCTGGCAATCGGCCATCGTGGCCCTGATGGTAATTATCGCACTGATCTATCCTGTAATTAAGGTTGCCAATTTAAATGTTGTAAACGCTCTGAGAGCATAAAGTAAGAAACCATGATCATACGTACAGCATGGAAAAATGTTTGGAGGAACAAAATCCGGAGCCTGGTGGTAATTTCCTCTGTGACCATAGGCATATTTGCGGGAGTATTTGCAGTGGCGGTGACGAATGGCGCTATTGAACAGCGTATTTATGCTGCCCTGAATTATGAGCTTCCACATATCCAGATCAACCAACAAGGATTCAGGGATAATTACGAACTGAGAAGTACATTGGAGGACACAGATAAGATAAATAATAAAATACTGGCCATTCCGGGAGTTGAAGCAGTTGCCAACAGGGTCATTCTGAATGCGATGGTAAGTACCGCCACGAAAAGCACAGGGGTGATGGTGGTGGGCATTGATCCCCCGAAAGAAAAGAGGATTTTCGACCTCCATAAAAAGATCATTCCCGGAACGGGAAGTTATTTTGAGGGAGACAGGAATAACGTTGTCTTTATCGGAGAGGACCTGGCAAAAGAGCTGAACATTATCCGGTACAGGATCGAATCGGGCATCATTGACAGTCTGCGAAATAAAATTGTTCCCGAAGAGGTACTGCAAAAGCTGGATCCATATGTTGGCACCCGGTTTAAAAATCAGAAGCACTTTATCCAAACTATGCAGAGCGCCCTGACTGAGAAAGAATCCTTAAAATATGGCCGGATGATCAAAGAAGAGGCCTGGTCATTCAGGGAGCGATCAAGGCTCACAATGACCTTCCTTGATAAGGACAATGTACAAACCGGTGGCATGTTTCGTATTGCCGGGATCTATGATATCAGGAACAATATGTTTGAAATGGGCCGGGTATTTGTGTTGAATTCGGACCTGCAGCGCCTTACGGGCCTCCACCCAACGGATTATCACCAAACTGTAGTAAGGTTAAAGGATCTGGATGATACAGGGGAGATCTCGGATAAGGTGAGAAAAGCGTTCCCCGGACTGGAAGTGCTTAACTGGAAACAGCTGCAACCTGACCTGGCCATTATTACCGATATGGTGGAGCTTTTTTACCTGGTTTTTATGGCCATAATCCTGGCCGCACTTGCATTCGGTATCGTCAACACCATGCTGATGGTTGTACTTGAGCGGACCAGGGAACTGGGTATGCTTACTGCCATTGGCATGAATAAAAAGCGGGTATTCAGGATGATCATGGTCGAATCGGTATTCCTGTCAATTGTGGGTGGAATTTCTGGAATGTTTGTCAGTTGGATCATAATTACACTTACAGCTAAGAACGGCATAAACTTCTCGCAATACGAAGCGGGTTTTGAAGCGATGGGATTTTCATCCCACATCTATCCCAACATCAACGTCCTGTTTTTTCTAGGCGTTACTGTATTAATAATAATAACGGGCGTACTATCGTCCATCTACCCTGCATTAAAAGCCCTGCGGCTTGATCCGGCAGAAGCTTTAAGAACTGAATAATAACCACTTTAAAAAATATACCATGAAAGTGCTGGAATTAAAAAATGTGCATAAGATCTACAATAGTTCAGACATTAAGGTCCATGCGGTAAATGGAATCACACTGTCCTTTGAGGAAGGGGAATTCGCCGCCATTGTAGGACCATCCGGATCCGGAAAAACAACGTTGCTGAATATGATCGGTGGACTGGATAATCCAACCAATGGAGATATCCTGGTAGATCACACCGACCTGTCTTCACTGAAATCTTCCCAACTTATCAATTTCAGGATGAATTATATTGGCTTTGTTTTTCAGTCGTACAACCTCATACCGGTACTTACAGCTTCGGAGAACGTGGAGTTTATTATGAATCTGCAAAAAAGGCCGAAGCAGGAACGGAAGGAAAGAACTGAGGAATTACTGAAAGCTGTAGGGCTTTCGGATCGAATGCATAGCCGTCCCTCCAAATTATCCGGCGGTCAGCAGCAGCGGGTAGCCGTAGCCCGGGCACTGGCCTCCAAACCAAAGTTTATTCTTGCAGATGAACCGACTGCAAACCTGGATTCTCAGTCGACCGAAACTTTACTGGAGATCATGGAAGAGCTGAACAGGGAGGAGAAAATTACCTTTATATTTTCGACCCATGACGCCCGTGTGGTAAAAAAAGCCAGAAGAATTATTACCATTGAAGACGGGAAAGTCATCAGCGATGAACAGAGGAAAGCCGGTAAATAACCATTACTCATGAAAAGAATCATTCTCTTGTTCTGGTTATGGTCGTGTGTGATATCAGGGTATGGTCAGAAAGGAACCCTGGACGGTTACCTGAATGATATGCAGGCTTTCTACCACATGGATGGGGTTGGCTGGTTGTGGGAAAACCAGCTTCACAATCGATTAAATCTGGATCTGTATCCTACTGAATGGATGAAGATCTCCATAGAAGGAAGAACCCGGTTTTTACAAGGCAACACTTTTTCAGGCTTCCCGGGGTATGCAGAATTTTCAGGGAAAGATGCGGGGTGGATCGACCTCACCTACTCCCACGGGAATTCCTACAATGAAAAAATCGGGTACTTGTTTACCTCCAAGGCCGACCGTCTTTATACAGAATTTTCAGCAGGCAATTTTGTGGGAACCGTTGGCCGCCAACGGATCAATTGGGGTCAGACATTTGTATGGAACCCGAACGATATATTTAACACCTACTCCTATTTCGACGTGGATTACCCGGAGCGACCCGGCAGTGATGCCATCAGATTACAGTATTACACTGGCATGACCTCCAACCTGGAGCTGGCTGCTAAGATCGACAGCGCTAACAGGATCACTGCAGCAGGTTATTTCAGGTTCAATGCCCTGGGATACGATTTCCAGTTTATCGGGGGAATCCTGGAGGAGGAGGACCTGGTACTTGGAGCAGGATGGAGTGGTCATATTGTAAACACCTCTTTCAGGGGTGAATTAAGCTATTTTCATCGGATGGACACTTTTACAGACACTACCGGCCATATACTGGTTTCAGCGGGACTGGACCACCATTTCGAAAATAATTTATGGCTCCGGACGGAGCTGTTATATTCGGGCTTTGCAAAAGCGCTGGATATCCACAGTTTCCTGCAATTGTTCAGCACAGATATGAACATACGAAATATCGGGTTCACCACATGGTCGATCTTTTCAAGCATCTCCTATCCGGTCACCCCCCTGATCAATCTCTCCCTGGCCGGAATGTATTACCCGGAGTGGAGAGGTTTTTACCTGGGCCCTTCCATCGATTTTTCCCTGTCAGATAATTTAAGTGCCACCCTGATCATCCAGGAATTCTCCGCTGAACTGGAGGATTTTTCTGGGATCACGTCCCGGCAGAACACCTTCATCGGGTATGGCCGTATAAAGTGGAGTTTTTAAAATTCTCCTGTGGCACCATTCTTGTGTAAAAACCTTAAATTTGAATTTTGAATGTATGAGAGCAGTCGTTCAGCGGGTAAATTTTGCACACATCACTATCAACAGCGATACCAGGAGAAGCATTTCCCAGGGACTGACCATATTTCTAGGAATAGAATCTGAAGATACCATCGATGATATAGCCTGGCTCGCCGGCAAAATTGCACGGCTGAGGATTTTGGGAGATGCTGAGGGAAAGATGAACATGTCGGTCGTTGATATTGATGGAGAAGTACTGGTAGTGAGTCAGTTTACCCTTCATGCCAGCACAAAAAAGGGAAACCGGCCCTCCTGGATCAGGGCAGCTGATCCCGAAATTGCTGAACCGATGTACAATCAGTTTGTCTTACAATTGCAGGAGCTATTAAACAAGAGGGTAGTAACCGGTGAATTTGGCGCCTACATGGAGGTGGAATTGCTTAACGACGGACCGGTAACCCTGATAATTGACACAAAAAACAAGGAATAATGACCATCCGGGAGGCCCAGGTACAAGTAGATAATTGGATCAGTCGCTATGGCGTCAGGTATTTTAATGAACTTACAAATATGGCCCTGCTGACGGAAGAGGTGGGGGAGCTTGCCCGGGTGTTTGCCAGGAAATTCGGGGAGCAGTCGTATAAGGAAACTGACCTGGACAGAGCACTGGGCGATGAGATGGCAGATGTATTGTTTGTATTAATTTGCATGGCCAATCAGACTGGTATTAACCTGGAAGAGGCTTTGCAGGAAAACTTACGGAAAAAATCGGAAAGAGATACCACCAGGCACTTTAACAATAAAAAACTAAAATAAAACCGGACCCATGAAACACTTTTCAGAGTTTCAATTTAATGTTGATCCTGATTCAATTTCGGAATTATTAACCCAATGCTCTGCCGGTTATCCAGAAAAGCCGGACATGGAGACCCTCTCCCGGATGCTGAGCATGATCGATCTCACCTCGCTGAGTGAGAAAGACAATGCAGAAAATATTGGCCGGATGTGTTCCCGCTTAAACCTGTTACCCGAAAGTTACCCGGAACTCCCCTCCCCTGCAGCCATCTGTGTTTACCCTGAACTGGTTCCCCTCGTACGTGTGAAACTTAATAATCCGGTGGTGAACATCGCATCGGTAGGCGCAGGATTTCCATCTTCACAAACTTTTTTGGAGATAAAACTCAAAGAGGTCAGCCTGGCCGCCGAAGCCGGTGCAGATGAGGTGGACATTGTTATCAGCGTGGGAAAATTTCAACTCGGTCTGTTGGAAGAAGTTTTCGAAGAAATAAAAAACATAAAAGAGGAACTGGGGCCCCTCCTCCTGAAGGTGATCCTTGAAACCTGTTCGCTCCAGGATATGACCGAGGTAAGAAAAGCAGCGCTGCTGGCTATGGATGCCGGGGCAGATTTTATAAAAACATCCACCGGGAAATCATCCGCGGGAGCAAGTCCCGATTCCTTCGCGGTCATGTGCCAGGCGATAAAGGATTTTTATGGAAAGACAGGCAAAAAAGTGGGCATTAAACCCGCGGGAGGCATTTCCACTGTGGAATCTGCTTACGAATATTATGGTATTGTGCGCCATATTCTGGGCAATGAATGGATCAACCCGGAAAAATTCCGAATCGGTGCAAGTCGCCTGGCCAACAACATTATCAGAGAAATTTTAAAAAAAGATGAAACTTTTTTGTATTTTGATTAGTTTTTTAAAAAACTTTATTTATATTTGTTGATAAGAAACAAACGTTCTTAAGTTATAAGAAGAATTCTAATTGAATTCTTTGACCGATAAGCGGTCCGATCTTCAAATTCCATTCTCATAGAGACGGGTTGAATTCCATGGCTTTTTTTCTTCAACATTCGAAATCGGACCGCTTTTTTTTTGTACCTACCTCAACTTATACCTGAGATAATCCATCATCAGCGAAATTTCCTCCTTTTCAATTCCTCTTTCAAGAAGCAATGAAACATCATCTTCCATGATTTTTTGTAGCTCGTTGAATGTGAAGTTCTTGTAATTTGTGGAAAGGATATAATTTTCGATCGCAACTTTTCTGTCACCGATGGCCCACTTCAGATGCCCGTAATTTACATAATCGTAATAATCGGGATCATGCGCAAACACATTTTTATAATACTTTTCTGATTTCTCAAATTCTCCCAGTGCAAAATAGCACCAGGCTATTGGCCTGATAATATTGGTGCTGTCCGGCTGCATGTATTCGATCTTGAAATAGTGTTTCAGTGCTTTTTCATATAGTTCCAGTTTCAGGTTACAAAACCCGATCAGCGATTCATTCCTGATATCATCGGGGTTCTCTTCGGCAAGCCCTTCATAAATATCCAGCGCGCTCCGGTAATCCTCCTGTTTCCTGTAACAATAACCCATGTTTTTCGATACCCAGCTACCCGATTTGCCATGCAGGTCCAGCTTTTTATAGAATTTTAATGCCTGGCCGTATTGCTCCATCTTCTGATGGCAAAAACCGGCCTTCTCCAACAGTTCCACATTACCGGGTTCCTCTTTAAGCTGCATCATAAATATATCCAGGGCCTCTTCGTAATGGTATTTTTCAAAGAAATACTCCGCTATATTTCTGTTAATCTTATTGTTATCTACCAGTTTGATGAAAAACCGGCTCTTGTATATCTCCAGCTTACCGCTAAATACATCTTCGAATTCATTCTTAAAGGGCGACAATTTAAAAAACCTGTACAGATCTTGTATATACTGTACAAAGACGGTCCTTCGTGCGAAACTTTCGTCCATGAGTTCCTCATCTGATATCATCTCCGAGAGATTCTCCATTTCCATGGAAAAGGCCGTGGACAACATTTTTTTCTGATCATCCGGCAAAAACTTCACATTAAATATAAAGCTGTATTTATCAGAATTACAGAGAAACGGCATCTTTTTCAGGCCGGCAATAAACAGTTCAGGGTTGAAGCTTTTTGACTCCTGCTTATAGATCTCCGTAAGATCCGGATTCTCTTTATAAAAGGGAACCAGCCAATTGGTAAGTTCGTTAAAAAAAGGAAAATTCTTTAATCTTGCAAAGGTGGTCATGTACACATCAGCTCCTTCCATCTGCAGTTTCATAAACTCATCTACCTTTTTATACAACTCGTCTGACTCCTTGAAGACACTTTCCCAATCGGGGTTTTTATCACCAAGCAGGTCCTCTTCCTGCAGATCCTCCATTTTCAGTTTATCCTCCAGTTTTGGCTTCAGCTTCGCCATTTCGGGGATAATATCTTCCTGTAATTTCTTCCCGACTTCGAGGGTGTCCTCAGTTCTGATGAGCTGAAGAACGATCTGCTCAAGCACTTTATCAAGATCGATGGCATCCTGTAATAACTCAAGCCTGCTTGCCAAAGCAGGATACAGGTAAAGCCTGGTGTCGTATGTATATAACAATATCACCAGTGCCACCAGTGCTCTTCCCGATACCTGGTGATCTTCCACCTCTGTAAAATCGATGATCCGCTGTATTTTGTCTTCATCAAAATACCGAAGGGCTGAAAGCAGGATCGCACTGACCTGCTGCGCCTGCTCGTACCAAGTGAAATCACGGCAAGTGATCAGTGTATTTGCCAGGCTGTTCTCCGCCTCCCCGTAGTCATTTGTGAGCCACAGGTGTTTGAAAATCTCCATGATCAGCTCCCTTCTTTTCAAGTCTGTGGTCGACGGAGTGGTCTTGTCTTCGTTGATAATCTCATCCAGTTCAACCCTGAATGCAAGGTCGTCCAGACTTTCAATAACCCCTTTACCCGTTAATTTTTGTCTTTTTTCCAGCTCTTCCTGCAGTGAGAGAGTGAGCCATCCTGAATATTTCCTGAGCAGTGAGAACCGTACCTTATCGGCCAGTTCAATAATGGAACGCTGTAATTTGGTGAATATTTTTTCCCGTTCCGGATCATGAACTCCTTCCAGTGTGTACCTGAGCATCTGCTCATACGTGGATTCAAGGTGTTCCTGCTGAACAAAGTAATCACTGAACCCAGATTCGGCGATCAACTCCTTCAGTAAGTCGAGTGCATCCTTGATCTGCCTTGAATGAAGTCTGAAACACAATTGGTTATACTTTGACTGTATCTTTTTTACGTTGATCATGTATGCAATTTATGAAAAAGCTCCAAATATCAAGCCATTGGACGGGACAGGACAAGATGTCAGGGTGACAAAACGAATATGATCTTACCTCTGGAAGCTATGATCATGATTCTGACAAAGGAATATTGTATAAACTGTGCTTTATCTGTTATTAATCCTTTATCCAACAACTTTTGCAAAAGACAATGAAAACATATAAGGGTTCCAGGGTATCGTTCGGGGAAGTGTTCCCTTTATATTGTGGGTAAATATTAGAAATATAGAAGTTTATTCACATAGTTTACTAATGAAATGAAACATTTCTATGCTAATTTGTTATATATTTTATATTGCCGGCGAATTTGGGTTAAATTTTTTGGTACTCACCCGTAAGGAATTTCCGGAATGAACGACAAATACTGAAGCGAAGGCAAAACTTTTAGGGTATTGTCTTCGCTGAATTTATGTGGCGTCTGAAATAAATAAATTACTGTTTAGTTTACGTGCAAATTATGAAAATGAAAACAATCATCTGCCCGGTATCGGATAAGAAAGCGAATGAGAATGTGGTCAGGATCACCGCATCCGGGGTTATTTTACTCACCGGGGTCTTCATCCTGTTTCCAAATCCGTATATACCACTATACCTTGCCATAGACTTTTACATCAGGGCATTTACCAATGCAAAATACAGTCCCCTCAGCTGGGCTGCTACAGGCATCTCCAGGGTTGCGGGTATCAAGCCTGCATGGATCGACAAAGCACCGAAAATATTTGCGGCCAGGGTGGGATTGCTATTCTCTCTGCTGATGTTTGGATTGACTGTTGCCGGCTTTTCCACCGCTGCAATAAGTACAGCCTCCGTTTTGGTACTCTTTGCTTTTCTTGAATGTGTCCTGAATTTCTGCGCGGGATGCTGGGTATACACATACATCGTAATGCCCGTATACAGGGATCGATAAGCCGTTGATTAAAAAATCAAATTGTATCTTGGTGGTTTGATGTAACTGAACCTGGCACCATTGATACAAATTCCGAAAATATCGGTTATTCTGCCATTCTGGAATGCTGAAAAAACCCTCAGCCGGGCAATTTCAAGTATAATAAACCAGGATTACCTCGACTTTGAACTCATATTGATCGATAACAACTCAACCGATGGAAGTCGTGAAATTGCGGAACAATGGAGCTTGAAGGAGAAACGTGTAATACTGTGTAACGAGCAAAACCAGGGTGTTGTGCATGCTTCAAACAGGGGTGCCGGCCTGGCACGGGGCCAATATATTGCCAGGATGGATGCGGATGATGAAGCCCTGCCCAACAGGTTGACAATACAATCGAAATACCTGGACAAATACAGCGATTGTGATGCCGTTGCCGGTTTGGTGGAACATGTACCGCATTCGGACAACGCCAGGGGATTTTCGAGGTTTGTGGATTGGAGTAATTCCATTCAGACCTATAAACAGATATACAACAACAGGTTTATAGAACTACCTGTTGTGAACCCCACACTGATGTGGCGGAGTGAACTTGCTGAAAGTCGGGGATTGTACAGAAGTGGTAATTTTCCGGAAGATTATGAGATGATTCTTCGTTGGCTGGATACAGGGGTGAAAATTGTAAAAATTCCTGAAAAAGTATTGAAATGGTACGATTCAGAAACCAGGCTTACCAGAACCGATGAAAAATACAGTGATCAGTCGTTTTACAATATAAAGAGTCGCTACCTGGCAGACTGGCTTCAGCTTAACAATCCGTTTCATCCATATATATCGATATGGGGTGCCAGCAGGATATCCCGTAGAAGAGCCCGGTTGTTGGAGCAATATGGCATCATATTTCAGAATTATATCGATACCAAAAAGGGCCGTCAGTTAGAGAAATCGGTTATTTACCATGAGGAGCTCCCGGAAGCTGGTGAACTTTTTATACTGACCTACATCCGGCAAATGGATAACCGCGACCGCATCCGGACGTTTTTAAATGCCCGGGGATATGAGGAAGGGAAGGATTATTTAGTCGTATCCTAGAAAAGGAATAGGGGAATTGAGTTGTTTTGAGGTTGGAAGAATTAATTGTTGTTGGTTTCCGTTGTCCCTATTCCCCCGCCACTTTCATTACTGCATCAAATGCGGGCTTTGGCTGCAGCTCGCGGTCAAATAGCAGCGGGTAATTGGTTCGGCCCCGTACCGGCCAGTTGTTCAGCCAGGAGGAGCGGTCCGATTCGCCCCAGAATGTAACCCGTTCGATATGTTCGTGATGTTCCCTGAATATCCTGAAAAAACCGGCATACCGTACTGCCAGTTCATCCTGCACCACGGCAGGCAAACTGTCGGGGTATGGATTCAGTTCTTCATGCATCTCGTGGGTTATTTCCACGTTCGCTCCAATATAATTCCAGGGTGACGGGAGTACATTTACATCCAGTTCTGTTATGTGTACCTCTATGCCGAGATCTGAAAAGGCAACGATACTTGCCTCAAGGTTTTCAAGACTTGGATTATCCAGGTGGTAATGGCCCTGCATACCTATTCCATCTACCTTTAGTCCTTTTTCCTGCAATGATTGAATTAGTCTGACCGCCCCGTCCCGCTTGGCAGGATTGGCCAGTGAATAGTCGTTATAAATAAGTGAAACCTCCGGGTCAATACCCTGTGCAAATTCAAAGGCCTTTTCCACCCAGTCATCACCAATAGCCTTGTACCAGTTATTTTCACGCAGGGAGCCATCATCGGCCAGGGCTTCATTAACAACATCCCACGTATGGATCCGGCCACGGTACCTTGTCATCACCGTTTCGATATGATCCTTCATTCTCTCCAGCATGACCTCTCTGCTTGCCGTATCCCCATTCTCATCAAGAAAAACCCATGAAGGGGTCTGGGAGTGCCAGATAAGCACATGGCCCACAACATGCATATTATGCTCCTCTCCATAGTTCACAAACATGTCTGCCCTTTCAAAGGTATATTCTCCGGGCTTTGGATGTATTCTTTCCCATTTCAAGTCGTTGGTGGAAGTTATTGAATTGAAATGTTTTTGAACCAGCTCCGAAGAAGCTGTATCGCTTCCCGCAAACGTGCGTGTATTTAATGCGGCCCCTACAACAAATTCTCCTGCATAGGCCTCCTTCAGGGTTGTCTCCTTTGTACAGGAATTAAAAATGAGCATACTGAAAATTAGAATTGCCGGGAGTGATTGCCTGTGAAAAAATCTGTCTGCTTTCATTTGTACCAGGTTTAAATTTTAAATAAATATACCGTTTTTTACGGAACCGGGAATTTTGGTTGTGCAGGACCGTTAAAATGCATTATTTTTCTGACTTCAGGGTACCCTTTTCCAATGCCGTACAGGCAAGATCAGTAAAATCCTTTGTTAAAAAAAGCGTAACTTGCAAAAGATTTCATTATTAGTGGTCGTTGTTATAGATGATGAAATAAAATTTTACCCTATGTTATTCCGTAAAGTACTGGTGTTTACTCTAATGTTCTTCCTGCTCTGCAGGTCGGGATATTCCCAGAACGGAATACCATATATCACCCATATAGACTCCAGGGAGGGCCATGAGAAGTTGAACTGGGCCGTTTGCCAGGATGATCATAACAACATGCTGTTTGCCAATAACAGGGGATTGAAATCTTACGACGGGTCAACCTGGCGGTTAATTAATATACATCATATCCCCCTTAAAGTCAACAAAAATCCCGTAACCGGCATTGTATATATTGTATCGGAGAAAAATGTTGGCTACCTGGAACGCGACGAAAAAGGATTCCAAAGGTACATCCCGCTTACAGAAAATGGGGAATTAGCCAACAGATCTACCGATATCGCTTTTACCGACAGTCTGGTAATTTTCTATAGTGACCGGACAATCAGTGCCTATGATTATGAGGATCATCGGGTGTTCTTCCGGCACAGAAGCAAGGCCGATGAAAAATTTGCCGGGATTATCCAGACTGTGGACAATATATATACAAAAATACCAGGCAGGGGATTGTTCAGGGTCCTTGCAGACACTCTTGTTGCGACTACAATACCCATTGACAGAAACGATGAAAAGATACTATTTTCGCTGTCACACTCACCAAAAGAGGTTCTGATCGGGATGAGTTCCGGCAGGCTCTTGCTTTTTGACGGAAAAGTTTTTAAAAATTATCCGATCTCTAACCAGAATTACCTCCTGGAAAATAAGTTGTCTAATGGGATCAGACTGAATGGATCAACCTATGTCTTTTCCACGTTATATGGTGGCGTAATCCTGGTGAACAGGGAAGATGGAAAGGTATTGAATACGCTCAACTACAACACTGGGTTACCTGATGATGAGATCTATTCCATGGGTGTTGACAACGAAAATGGACTGTGGCTAACTTATCGCTACGGAGTGTGCCGCGTGAATTTTGAATTACCGGTTAAAGACTATAGTAATTATCCTGGAATCGAAGGTTTTTTTACTGGAATTCTTCATTATAACGATGAGTTATTTGTCTCAACCACTAAAGGGTTATTTTATTTAGCCGAAGTCAAGAATTATGAAAACGTTGAAATTTATCTAAAGAAAGATCCTCCTGCAGAAAGCAGAAGTTTGAAAGCACAAACCCAGGGCACTGCTTCTGTTGAAGATCCCGGTAACAGGGCGGAGACAAGAGACAGCGGTGATGAAAAGGAAGTTGAAGAGGAAGATAAAAGGGGGTTTTTCGCCAGGTTGTTTCGACGGGGTACATCAGAGGTTGAAAAAGATGAAGAGGATGAAAAGAAAACAGAGCCTGAACCGGAGGAGCCGGTGACAGGAGAACCTGTTTCTGAACCTATCAAAAAGCAACCCAGGTATGAAAAAACGGTGATCAGTAAACTCAGATCCATCGAACACATATTTAAGAAGGTGGAAGGAATAAACAACAATTGTCAGCATATACTGGCGACTCCTTACGGGATCCTTGCCGGCACTTCATCAGGTTTATTTATTGTGAATGATTATTTGGCCGATTCGATTACGGGGCTCCGAAACATCAATTTCATTGCTGCCGGATTGAATGATGGATATGTGGTAACTCACGACAATGGTGTTTTGAATCTTTATCATGATGCAGGGGAATGGAATATCAGCGAAGAAGAGGTCCCGATAGAAGGCCCGCTCTATTCCGCATGGTATTCCGACAGTTCAACACTCTGGGCCAGCGGACTGGATGTGGTTTACAAGATGGACCGCTTTGAACAGGAGAGATATTCCATCAAGGGGTATCCGTTTGAATCAGTTTTCCCGGAAATGTATACCCTTGCTTTTATAAACGATACACTCTTCCTGCTCTCTGAAACCAGAATGCGGTTTTATTCTCCGGATGATGATGCCTTCCTGAGTTATAAAAACCATATACCCGGGTCGGGGGATTTTTCAAGTGTCCAGTTATTTTCTTCAGCAAAGGGAGATCACTGGATAAAACTGGATCAGGAGATGGTTCCCCTGGCCGGAGATCTGTCTGAATATAAAAAAGGACATGGTATCTTCAACCTGTTTGACAATATTAATTCGTTCAATTCGAGTGACTCTTTGGGTTATTGGCTCATCGACGATTATTCAAAAATTTTCCTGGTGAGTTTGCCAGGAACGGCCGCAGTGAAACATGATTTTGAAATATTCCTGGAACAGATTTCAAATGAGGCCGGTGAATTTTACAATCTTGCCTCCCCGGTGTTTAAGCCAAACGAAAAGTTGATACATTTGAATCTTACAGCACCTTATTTCCTCAAAAACAACGCAACATTTTATCAATACCAGATTGATCAGCGGATGGATGACTGGTCGAGGTGGACCCCTGAATCCACCCTCTCTCTTGTACTTGAATCGGGTCACTACCTTATTCGGATCCGTGCGAAAAACCTGATGGGAGAGGTGAGTGAGCCGGTTGTTCTGGAACTTACCATTAAACCTCCCTTCTATAAATCCAATTGGTTTTATATCTCTCTGATTCCCTTTGTATTGGGACTGCTTTACCTGGTTATCTTTATCAGGGAACGAAAACTCAGATGGGATAAACACATCCTGGAACAGAAGGTAGAGGAAAGGACCCTGGAAATCCAGAAACAGAAACAGAAAATTGAAAACCAGCGAAATGAGATACTGGCACAGAAAAATGACATTACCAGCAGTATAACCTATGCAAGTCGCATTCAGAATGCAGTATTGCCGGCAAGAGAACTCTTCGAAAAAACATTTGCCGATTATTTTATTTTCTACAAACCCAGGGATATTGTTAGCGGGGATTTTTACTGGATAAACCAGGTTGGAAATGATACAGTTTTCGCAGTGGCAGATTGTACGGGACATGGTGTTCCCGGGGCATTTATGAGTATGCTGGGAAATTCGTTCCTTAACGAAATCACCAAAAAGAACGCAATGCGCCTATCGGCCGACCAGATCATGAACAGGCTCAGAGATTTGATCAGTGATGCATTGAAACAGTCGGGAGAGCTCACATCCACCCACGATGGTATGGATATCGCGCTTTGCGTCTTTAATCAACAGAAAAAGGAAATTGAATTTTCCGGGGCATACAACCCGCTCTATCTTGTACGGAACAAGGAACTGACCATCATGAAAGGGGACCGGATGCCCATTGGGTACCACCCCAAACAAAAAGACTTTACCTCCGAGTCCTTTAAAGTTAAAAAAGGAGATATACTCTATCTCTTTACCGATGGTTATCCGGATCAGTTCGGTGGACCGCGAAACAAGAAATTCACCACCGGGAAATTCCAGTCGCTGCTTTCGGAACTGTCCATGAAACCGATGAACGAACAGTACCAAATCCTGGAAAAGACCATCTTCGAATGGCAGGGAGATAATGCACAGGTGGATGATATCCTGGTGATAGGACTGAAGATATAGGTGTTATATATCGGCCGGCCGGAACGGTACACGGATATGTATCCCAAACTACGGTTGCAAAAACAGCTTACCGGATTTCGGAGGTCCTATCTGAAAGGTAAATAGATACCAGCGCTATATAACAACATTACCGGAATCATTTCGTGGTTTTGAAAACTTTAAAGCCTTCGGATATCCGGAACTGCAGCCTAATCACGGCTACATTAGGATATGAGATAAGAAGCGCTGCCATTGGAACAAACATGTGGGGTAACCGGTAAACCGTTTCGTATAAATTCTGATGTAAACTTGCCAGCGGAAAATCCCAGTAGAAATTGGCCCAGGTTCTTGCCAGAGCCGTTAAACCACCCCAAATTAACGCATATATTAATGCATACCTGGATACCCGGGGAATAAAAATTGCGATGGAGAGTAAAAAGTCCAGAACGCCGGCCACCCTTAAAAATGATTTGGAAAATGGCTCCTCCACGTGCAAAATATGTATGACCATATCAACAAAAACACCCGGCTGAGGGTAAATTCCAGTGGCATACAATCCATGCGCTGTAAAGGTCAGGGCTATGGCTATCTTCAAAACAAGGTTCAGCTTCGAAAGATCAGCTTTATGGGCTATGGAATAAATGAAAAACAAGGGAAGCAGGAATTGAATGGTATATTCGAAAAACTGACCCGCATGATAAAACTTCTCTTTACAGTAAAGAACTGCTAAAAAAGAAAGAGACACAGAACCAATAATGTACAGCCATTTTACAGATTTTAATCGTCCGGGTACCAGTAATGTTAGCATGGCCATCAAACTGTAAAACACCCCAAAACCAAAAGTTATCATCTGGATGAACCGGTCCGTATTTTCACTGGTCACATACTCTTGCCAGCTTCCTCCACCCAAAAACAAAACAATACCCTCCATGATCTGCTGATCCCAGAATAATGTCCTGAATGGAGCATCCCAAAACAGGTGTTGCCATGCACGTCCGGCAAAAAGTAAGAAGGTTGCCGCTTTGAGAATATTCCGAACTATCTGTTGGTCGGTTTGTTTATAATTCACAGGCTTATTCAATTATTGGTATTGAGCCCTTGTTAGACACACACGAGCGGTTATATTGTTCATTACACACTTCCATACATGATTGCAAATTACCCATAAATTATTTGAACATGAACGTTTTAAATCTTATGAAATATTTTCTGACTGTTGCCATAATAATATTGCATGTCCAGTTATATTCAAAAACTGATAAGTACAGACTTACCTTAAGAGATGATCCTTCCGGTTCAATTGTAATTGGCTGGAACCAGGTATCAGGTGAAAATCCGGCGGTATATTATGATACAGTTGATCATGGAACTTCCTGGAAAAAGTATTCACACATGGCGAAACCAGACAGGGAGGTGAGTTATGCAGAAATGGAGAATAAATTTGTCCGTTTAAATAATCTTTCGTCAAACACCAGTTACTATTTCGTTATAAAAGACAACGAAGGTGTAAGCAAACGCTATTGGTTTAAAACGGCCCCCGGCAGTTCTGATGCCAGGATTTCACTGATCGCCGGGGGAGACTCCCGCAATAATCCGGAACCGCGCCGAAATGCCAATTTACTCGTAAGTAAATTAAAACCACATGCCGTTCTTTTTGGAGGGGATATGACCGTCAGGGGCACACCTGAACAATGGAAAGCATGGTTGGATGACTGGCAGCTAACCATTAGTGAAGATGGAAGAATGTATCCCATTATTGCGGCCAGGGGAAACCATGAAAAGAATAACGAAATGATCGTTCACCTCTTTGATGTACCTTCCAGGGATGTATACTACGCCATAACGATCTGCGATCATCTGATTCGAGCCTATGTGCTGAACACTGAAATTTCAATTGCCGGGGAACAAACCAGTTGGCTTAAGAATGACCTGGATGCCTATAAGGATGTTCGATGGAAAATTGCCCAGTACCACAAACCGATGCGCCCCCATGTATCTGGCAAAAGAGAAGGAAATGCCCAGTATGATGCATGGGCTGAACTGTTTTATGAGAAAGAGATGAAGCTTGTTGTTGAATGCGATGCCCACGCTGTAAAAACCACCTGGCCCGTAAGACCCTCAACCGGCAACAATAGTGAAGAAGGTTTTATTCGTGACGACAGAAGAGGAACTGTTTACGTGGGAGAGGGCTGTTGGGGCGCACCCCTTCGTCCGAGTGATGATTCCAAAAGCTGGACACGCGATCACGGTTCATTTAACCAGTTTAAATGGATATTCATTGATAAAGATCAGATTGAAATAAGAACAATTAAGGTCGACAATGCCCCTGAAGTGGCATCCGTTCCAGATGATGATCCCTTTTCAATTCCGGAAAACATTGATATCTGGGACCCGGAAAATGGCGCCGTTGTGCGCATAGAACGATAGTCCCTTTTATAGGAATAAATCTTCTCATTGTGTTGGGGTTAACATTGGGTTCTAACCAAATTTATTAAAACGCAGCGGCAATTCCAAATACTCCCTATTAGAGATTAATGAAAGTGCTTCGCATTCTGATTCATTGCATTAACCTCATCATCTTCGAGACGAAGAAAGCGTACGGCATTGTTATAAAAGATATCGCGCTTTTGCTCCTCAGTTAAAAATGGTGCTTGTTCGATGGCTTCAATGGCCGCACCGATTTTTTCCGGCCAAACCATTTGATCAGAACCAAACATCAGTCGCTTACCAAGACCTGCCCGGAGAAAGGCTTTCAGATAGTCGTTAAAGGCAGTACGGGGTATCACCCATGAAATTGTAGACAGATCTGCGTAGAGCTGGGGATACTGGTACATCATCGCAATCATTTCATCTCCGTAAGGATACCCGGCATTCTCAACGAATAGCCGAAGATCAGGATGATTAACCAACACCTCCTCAAGCAGCAATGGGTTTCCGGCCCCTGACCTAAAGCCGGGCATGTAGGGCCCGATGCCCAGTGTATGGATTAGTACCGGGAGGTCGAGTTCCACTGCCAGTTTGAAATAAGGCTCCAGCGATGGGTCATTGGGGGGTACACCATTGAGTTGTGTTCCTATTTCACCCAATCCGCCAAAATTCCCGGCCTTGTAATCCGGCATTAGACCCTCCAGTTCCGATGGTCCTGCTTTCAGAATGAATGGCGCTGCAATGAAGCGTCCCGGTGCTTTTTGATTCCATTCCCGGACGTCTGACAGGTTGACACCACTAAGAAAGCCCAGGACAATATTGTATCTATCCATCTGTTCCAGTGATTTCTCAAAGAGTTCAGACGGATCCGTAATTGCATGGCCATCACCTTTACACGGTTCGGGGCGGCAGAGTGCCGGTATACCTTCCGGGACCTCATGAGGTAGTCCCGTGTGCATGTGCATATCAATAATGGGAAGGCGTTCACGGTTTTCCGGGGTTCCCTGGGAAAAAGCGTTCATACTTATTAAAATAAGTAATGAAATAAAAATTTGATTTTTCATGGCTAAAATTTATTAAGGTGTTGAATTGGAATTAAATCTGGTACATGTAGATTCTTATATTTTCACGATGGTACTGGTTTCTGCGCAACTTTTTTCCGCTCTATATTTGTATTGAATTTTACTTTTTTCCCGACTCTATTAGAAAGGATATGGTTGGCGATATATCTGGCATCCTTTCCTACCCCCATGATCAGCATGGAACTTAATGTACTTTGAAAAGGCAATCCCATGAAATATAGCCCCGGCTGAGAACTTACAACGCCCCGTTTATGCACCGGATAACCAAACGAATCGAAAATGGGGAGATCGATCCAACTGTAATCAGTCTTGAAACCTGTACACCAGATGACGTTGGCTACCTTTAAAACCCGGCCGTCTTCCAGCTGTGGGTATCCGTCTCTGGTTCCTGCCGTCCGCTCCACCCATTCGACCCCTGCATTGTGTAAAAGCTTCTTTGTACCTCCTGCCCGGGGGATTCCACGAGGTGGGTAAAAAAAGTGCTTACGCAACTTTCTTCCCAGTGGGTTTGCTACATTAATCACTTTCGTGGCGGCAAAAACCATGACCGGAGTGATGAGGCGATCCACGAAAGTATTGCGGCCGGTAGGCTCTTCCCCGGTATCTCTGCCTGACAGCCACACTTTGTGGTTTCGTGCCATATCCAGTGCAATTTCGGCTCCTGATTGCCCTGCCCCGACCACGAGGACCGGGCCATTCTGAACCTGAGACTGTGTTTGGTATCCCGAGGAATGCAGTTGCACAATTTGTGGGTGCAGTTTGCCGGCAAATTCAGGGATCCGGGGATTATGAAATGCCCCTGTTGCCACTACCACGTTGTACGCAAAGTAGCTTTCTTCTTTCGTTTCAATCATATAGCCATCACCGTCAGCACTAATCCTGGATACCTTTGTTTCCTTTCTAATGGGAAGTTTGAAATGGGAAACATAGGTCTGAAGGTAGTCTGCGATGTCGTCCTTACCAGGGAACGACCGGGGCGGTCCGGGAAGTGGCATTCCGGGCAGGTGGTTGTAGCGACCGGGTGTAAAAAGACGAAGAGAATTCCATCGGTTCCTCCAGGCTGCTCCAACCTGATCGTTCTCGTCAAGGATAACACATGGCAGTCCACGTTGGGTTAGGTGATAGGCTGTGGCCAGGCCAGCCTGACCACCACCAATAATCACCGTTTCGAATTGTACATCACACATAACTAAAACATATTTTTCTAACTCATTTCACTTTCACTCCAATGCCATACGTACTTTTGATGCTTCTGTAGTAATCATCCTGATAATTTTTTAGTAAAAGTGATACTGCAAAACTAATACGCCGGGAAGCTGTCATGCATCGGTGTGATTACCCAATTTTCAGGATTCTGAAAAATGGGTAATACTACCCACAGGGATGAGAATATATACAAGATGGTGGAAGGGTGAAGAAGGCTCTTTGCCTTCTGTGGCGAAACACGAAGGAGGGTGTAGTTAGTTCTCCAGTAACTTATTTCTGAGAGAAAATGCAGTTGCCTCAACGCGTGATGACACCCCAAGTTTATTGAAAATATTACTCACATGGCGGTCCACGGTCCGTTCACTGATAAACAGTTCCCCGGCAATCGATTTATTGGTTTCTCCGGATGCCACCCGGCGCAACACCTGGAGTTCGCGAAGGGTCAGTCCGTGGGTATCGTGATCCCGCTTTTTGTTCAACAACCGATCTACCCGTTCCAGATCAGGCATCGCCCTAAGTTCTTCGAATACCCATCTGGCTGTCGCCAACTCTACATCTGAATTGTCTTTGTCGTTTAGTTCCTGGTAAACGAGGCCTTTCATTTCGCTGGTATGAGCAGATTCATAAGGCAGATGCAAAGAATTCCATAATTTTAGCGCCATTTGCAATTGCTCCAGGGCAGGTTGCCTGTTCCCTTCTGCAAGTAAAACAGCTCCCTGGCTGTAAGCAGCCATTGCATAGAGATAGGGGGCATTAAATTCATTGGCTATCTCATTTAATTCTTTTGTGGCCTCAAGGGCTTCCCTGGTTTGCTTCACAGCTATCATGATACGCACAACCGCAGGGAGAAGTTCTGCACGTCTTTTAATATCTTTTGTCTCCTGCAGGGTATTTCTTATGGAGGTTTCTGCTGCATCATCCTGTCCCTGTGCCAGTCGGAGTAATGCAAGCCCTGGTTGTTGGTTCCTTCCCCATTTGGCAGCTTCACGATAGCCGTTTTCCGCCTCATCAAAATCTCCCCGTAAGCGGTACATCTCAGCTTTAAGGTAAAATGCTTCCCCTGCTGCCTGTTCCCCCTGTGCTCTTGTTAACAACTCACAGGCATCCCTGACTTCCTCGAGGGCCTTCGGCCAGTCACCATGAAAATGGAGGATCTCCGCCCTGCGTACCAAACATTGTCCCCTGAAAGGGACGATGTCTGGCTGTGCCTCACACCAACGCGTCAATGCCAATGTCCACTCCTGTGCCCTTCCAAGATCCCAAACCTTGCGACAGGTTTCAATGACAGCACAATAGACGATCCCGTTTACTACAGGAAAGACCTCTTCTGTTTCCACGATGATCATCGTTTCATCCAATAGTTTTATTCCATGGACCACTTCCCCCTGCTGGATCAATGCCTGCCCTTGTCCAAGTCGTCCAAGGGCAATCAGATCAGCATCGTTAAATTGTTCTCCGCAGGTTGCCGCCTGCTCAAAAAGTTTCTTTGCCCTGGCACTATCACCTTCATGGAGTGATCCCAATGCCACAGGAATAAGAAAAAGTCCTTTCTCCGCACAGTCTGGTCCTTTATCATCGCTGAGTAGCCTTTCCCCTTTGGCAAACCATCCACTGCTCCTTGCTCTCTCCCCCGCATTCATGAGCATCAGTCCCATCCAAAAAGCACAGCGTACGGCCCGTTCCGTATTCAAGTGGTCCAGGTAACCCAGGTGGGCACGTTCCAGAAGCTGGTAACTTTCAGTATCCCTCCCTGTCAGGTAAGCCGCCAGGGCTTGACGTTCCAGATCTTTGGGTTGCAGAACCTGTTCCTGTCCGGCTTTTGCAAGCTGAACATATACCTCTGTCCATTTTTCAATTTTTTGCATCCCTGCTTAATAGTTAATTGCATGTATCTGTTTCCGTTTTCATGTTGTCAACCCGGGATCCTCTCTTTAGGCCCCGAATCGCTCGATACCTGTAGCTTGACAAAATGCTAACCGCGCTTATTATGTGCCGCTGCAACAACATGTTGCTTAATCCTCGATTGCCTCAATACCTTGTTTTTCAAGGTCCTTAAGGTGATCTTTCATCGCTTTAAGCTGTTCGGCAGAATGTCCCTGCCAATCCTTTATCTCTCCCATAACCTTTAACGGATCTTGAGTACGGTACGATTTTGTTGGATTGCCGGGGAATTTCTTGTCTGTCAAATTTGGATCATCTTCCATTGAACCGGTTGGCTCAACTATGTAAATTCTTCCACCTCCTTCCCCCTGGGCAAGTTCAGCTCCCCAAATAGCTGCATCCAGGGTGGCTGTTAGATAAATGTATTTCGTCATTTTCGCTATGCGTTCATTTTTTTCCATGATATCCAATTTTAATTCCAATTGTAGCCTGCCCAATTGTTGATTTTTTCATCTTGAAGGATATAAATGTTAACGTACCGTTGGAATGATTGGTTCAGGTTATATGTGTCTTAAATTTTAAACCTCCACCAATTGAAATTAATTAAAAGGCCCTCACCCCCTTTGAACACAAATAAAGATCGTGCACGCCATGCTGCTCCTTCACGTTGCATTTAATGTTAGTCCAGTTCTGCCAACCGCCTGAGTTCTTCACCAGGCATACCCCCTGTAATTCCCCATCAGGGCCGTCGGAGTTGTATTCGAATTGCTCGATACTAACCGATCACCTGAACCCTTCGCCCTCTGACAATTCCTGTGTTTGGCATGCCCCTGCCTGGGCCACGAAGTTTCATTTTCGTAATATCCATGTTGAAGGTACAACACGGGGTATCGTTCCAACAATGTATTTTCGTAACCCTGAGGTGTGTAATCATAGGCGCTTCGCGAGGAATTTGTACTCTTCGATGAAAAAAGGTTTATAATCTTCAATGACATCAGTCTGAGCCAGGGTTGTAAAATTTCCGCCTGTCAACATTGCAGCAATCAGCAACAATGGAATTAGCTTTTTCATAAAAGTTTGGTTAATAAATAGTTTTGACATGCAAAATGCAAGTGTTTTTTTGGATTTATTCCAATTCCGGGTTCTTTATCCGGAAGTAATCAAACGAAACAGCAAAGGGTATTTCCAAATTGACAGTATCCGGATCGAAGCGGGTGATATTTTTATTGTAGTTTAACTTGTCGTACTGGTTTTTAAAGTAGCTCCACTTCCGGTTACAAAGGTCCGTTTCCGCCCGAAAAGAACCTTCCTCTCTGGAATTTCTTAAAACCACTCCTGATTCTTCCGTATAAATTCGTATTTTTCGAAATTATTCAGCGCTTTCAGCAGCATGGGCTCAAGCTCCTGCGGGGCATACACAGGCGATAATAAAGCATTTGATTACCTAAGGTTTACTGAGAGTTCTGCCCTGCATCAATTTTCTGCCACGACAGTTAAGAATGCAACCTGCAATCCCAAAATTTTAATGATGCCAACCCTTTGAAGGCAATTTGTAAAAAACACAGGAGATTAAAGAAATGAAGGATATTGAAAAGAAAGAGAGACAATATTTAGCAGAAGTTTTAAAAAAAGTTGAAGTAAAAATTGCCGAAATAGATGAAGCCATACAGTTGAAAATTGATGAAATCGACTATATGAAAAAACATATGGAAGATCATAAAAGAGATATGGATCATTTAGAAAAAAACGCTTTGCGTGAATCCATCTTTAATTATACCTTACAGGGCGAGCATACTGTTGAAAATAAAGTAAGGTTATTACGATTAAAGGACACTGCCTATTTTGGGCGAATTGATTTTCAGGAAAAAGAGAATCAAAACTTTAGAAATATCTATGTAGGCGTTCATAATTTCCAGGATTCCGAATCAAATAAAAATTTAGTATTTGACTGGCGGGCACCCATATCAAGTCTTTTTTATGACTTTGAACTGGGAGAAGCTTATTACGAAACCCAGGCTCAAAAAATCAAGGGTACCATTTCCCTGAAACGGCAATTCAGAATTCGAAAAGGTGAAATGGAATATATGCTCGATACCGATGTAACCATTCATGATGAAGTGTTACAGAAGGAACTCAATCGGGCATCAAGTGCAAAAATGAAAAACATTGTTGCTACGATTCAGAAAGAGCAAAATGCTATCATTCGCAATGAAGAAGCCCATCATTTAATCATTCAGGGAGTTGCAGGTTCAGGCAAAACATCAATCGCCCTGCACCGGATTGCCTTCTTATTGTATCGGTTTAAAGACACCATTTCATCCGAAGATATTCTGATTATTTCACCCAATAAAGTTTTTGCAAGTTACATCTCCAGCGTATTACCAGAATTAGGGGAGGAAACAGTAGCAGAAACCAGCATGGAGGATATTGCCAATGAATTGCTTGATTATCAAGTTAAATTTCAATCCTTCTTTGACCAGGTAGCAGAGTTGCTTGAAAAAAATGATCGGGAACACATTGAACGCATTCAATTTAAAGCGTCCCCTGAACTGCTTAAAAGCGTGGATGAATATCTGATCTGGTTAGAAAACGATGGTTTTAAAATCACCGATCTTAATGTAAAAGGGAAACCCGTGCCAGCGTGGTTTATCAGAGAATCTTTTGAAAAATACAAAAGAATGCCTCTTCTAAAACGCTTTAATGAAGTGGTACAGGAGATCGTTGACAATGTTTTTCGCTATTATCAGGTTGAAATTCAATACAAAGACCGGACAAATTTACACACTGCCATCCGCAAAATGTTCCCGTCATACAATCCAAGAGTGCTTTACAAGGGCTTTTATGATTGGTTGGGTAAACCTGAATTGTTTAAATTAAAAAAAGGCAGCACCTATGAGTGGAGTGATGTTTATCTTTTTTTATACCTCAAAATGAAGTTGGAAGGGATGAAACCCAATTCAAAAGTAAAGCACCTGGTCATTGACGAAATGCAGGATTATTCTGCTGTGCAATATAGAGTATTAAGCAGTTTATATACTTGTAAAAAGACTATTCTGGGCGATATCAATCAATCTGTAAATCCATTTAGTTCCTCTAACCTCACCACCATAGAAGATGTGTTTTCAGATGCTACATCAATTACGATTTTGAAAAGCTATCGTTCTACCTATGAAATTACCCAATTTACAAAACGCATAAGTCATAATGTTAAGGTAGAAGCCATAGAGCGGCACGGGGATGATCCACAAATAATCGGGTGTAAAAATCCACTAAAAGAAATAGAGGAAATTAAAAAATTGATCACTGATTTCAATAAAAGCAGTTTCAACTCTTTAGGTATAATCTGCAAGACACAAAAACAGGCAGATACACTTTACGAATTGATAAAAAGTGATTTCAGGATCAGCCTCTTAAACGTAATAAGCGTTACATTTGGAAGAGGAATAGTAATCACTACAGCGCATTTAGCAAAAGGGTTGGAATTTGACCAGGTGATCGTACCTCAATGTACCGATAAGAATTACCACACTGAGCCCGATAAGCAAATGCTCTATGTAGCTTGTACCAGAGCAATGCACAAATTGATTTTAACCCATACGGGAACCCCAAGTCATTTTATTGAAAAGTAATTTAAATCCTCCGCTTTCCGCCTCCTGTTACCTCCTTTGTATCCTTCGCTAATGCTGCGGATAACAAAGTCGGTGATTCCTGTTGGGCTTTTTTGAGGGGGATCCCACAACTACAGAAATCGTTATCACGATTTTGTATGTAAAAGAGGCTGGGGATTCTGAAAATGAATTTTGTGTGCCAAAAAACTTCTTTGATTTTTTCGCTCTGGTCATGCACCAGGGTTCCGCTTGGGGGTTCATGTTACCTCCCTGCGGTCGGTGATTCCTGTTGGGCTTTTTTGAGGGGGATCCCACCACTACAGAAATCGTTATCACGATTTTGTATGTAAAAAAAGCCGGCAGCTTATGAAAATGAATTTTCAACGCGGCGGCTTTTTTTACATACAAAAACCGGCGAAAGCCGGTTTTCTGTAGTGGTGGTGCCAGCTGGAATTGAACCAGCGACACCAGGATTTTCAGTCCTGTGCTCTACCAACTGAGCTATGGCACCATCCTGTTTGCTTTAAAGCGAGGCAAATTTAGTTACAATTTTTAAACCCGCAAACAAATAAATGATATATAACCCCAAACTATCCCGATGATATATCAGTTAGAACGCACATCCCCGAAGAAGAACTCAGTGAAATTAGACGTTCATCGTCCTCTGAAGGATCTCTCTTTTAGAACCATTCTAAATAAGCAGCTGTTCTCCCACCTCTGCCTGCCCGAACAGAGCAGTATAGGAAAACTTTAATAGTTTAGTGGCCTGATACGGCAACTTACTCATTTTGAGTATGACCGGAACTAACACTGAACCAAATGAACTTTTACTGCAAATCAAAATTTTCCCATATAGCAACACACCTCCCTCTGCTTGTTATTTTCCTGTTTTTATCGCTGAGGCCCCAATACGGCCAGTCGTACAAAACCATCTCCCTGGACACTACAACAACCTACCAGACCATGGTGGGTTTCGGTGGCAGCCTGGCTTTTTATGAGGGTTGGGTGACGTCGCATCCCAATAAAAGCGGCATATACGATGCCCTTTTTGGTGAACTGAGCCTGGATATCCTTCGTCTCAGAAATGCACATGGCTATGACAATGTCATGATCGACAGGGCCGCTGAATTTGTTCAGGCAGCAGAAGTCTCCCTGGGGAGACCGATTTCCGTACTTTCCACTTCCTGGGGCCCTCCGGGATACCTGAAAAGCAATAACAGCAGGTCGGATGGTGGAACATTGAAATATACAGTTACCGATGGTGTGGTTGAATTCGGCTATGCAGATTTTGCACACTGGTGGAACTCCTCTCTGGATGAATATAATGCCCATGGAATCTACCCCGATTATATCAGTATTCAGAATGAACC
The DNA here is from genome assembly GCA_040880545.1 of Bacteroidales bacterium. Classification (GTDB taxonomy): domain Bacteria; phylum Bacteroidota; class Bacteroidia; order Bacteroidales; genus M55B112. Next base: position 49,931 of record JBBDIE010000195.1, read on the forward strand.
CGACTGGTCGGCACCTTACGAATCCTGCCGGATGGACCCCAAAGAGACAATCACGGCAACCGATACCATTGCCGGTTACAACAAAGCGCTTGCCGCTGTGTATGACACCATTCAGACGAGAGAAGCTGTTCCGGGACTACTCGGTCCGGAAAACATAGGGATCGGCTATAATTCTGTAGAGAACTACAGCAATGAGATGGATCTCTCCCTGGTGGAAGGGATCGCGCACCATCTCTACCACGGCGTTCCGGCGGACCAACCCTATTCAAGTACCAATTTTAAGAAGGTGGGCGACTATCATCCTGAAATACCTCATTTTCAAACTGAATATTCCCTGGGCGACTGGTGGTCGCTTGCCGGACTGATCTATATGTCGTTGTGCCAGGAAAATGTGGTGGCCTACCTGTACTGGGACCTGGCATGGGACGGTAATGGGTTGGTGAGCCTTGATTTTCCATGGGACCAGACGAGGTGGTCCAATAGCGACGGCTATACAAGAACCAAAGATTTTTATGTCTTCAAACAATATTCAGCATTTATTCATCCCGGCTGGGAGCGGTTATCCACTACCGATCCAGGTGAAAACGCTGTGCTGTCTGCATTTATCAGTCCGGGCAAAGATTCAGCAACCATGGTGGTTATCAATCGTTCGGAAAGTGAATCCCTGATTTGTAACCTACATGTTCCGGGATATTCCATTAACCGTGCAGATCTCTATGTTACTTCAGCCAACAAAAACTGTGCTTATGAAGGAGATAAAACAGAAGAACTTCCGGAAATTCCACCACTGACGATCGCTACCATTTCCATGGGACTTTCGGAACTAGCCGACGGAAACCTGGTGGAATCAATAACCCTGACCCCTTCAGAAGATTCTATCACATCCCGGCTCGATACTGTGAAGATCGATGCTTCCGTTCTTCCTGAAAATGTATCGGACAGGGCCCTGTTCTGGGAGATCACAACCAACAGCACGCTGGCGAATGAGACACAATCCGGTTGGCTGATTGCAAACGGAACAGCCAACGGCCAGGTCACGGTAAGGGCAACCGCTACTGACGGCTCCGGTATCTATGCAGAGACCATTATTACCCTGGTGAACCAGGTGTGGGTCAGCTCCATTACGCTTGACACCCATCCTGAGATTATTGATGAAAAATCAGGCAGTATAAAATTTACAGCGAATGTATCCCCCGATGATGCTTTTAACAAAGTGCTCCTTTGGGAAATTACCCAAGGAAGTGAATTGGCATCCATCGATCAGGAAGGACTCCTGCAGACTAACGGCACGGGAGACGGTACGGTAATCATAATGGTATCTGCAACCGACGGTTCAGGTGTTTCTCTATCTGTATCCATAAAAATCACAAACCAGGTCGAGGTAACCTCCTTAGAGCTAACACCCTCGGAGGCCACCATCGACACCTTGATGGGATCGCAAAAATTCATGGCCCACATATATCCAGAAAACGCCTCTGTGAAATCCGTCTCCTGGTCCATCACTTCCGGCAGTTCCCTGGCAATGGTTGACCCTGTTGGAAGGGTAATCGCCAAAGGTACAGCCGACGGAGATGTAACTGTCAGGGCAACTTCAGATGCTGATCCGCTGATATTCGGTGATGCCACGGTCCATGTCATCAATCAATCGGACAATACCGGTTCCTACATGCAGGAAAATGTACGTTTCTGGAGTAATAATAATCGTGTCTTCTTCCAGATACAGGGCCGCGATGCAGCCCGCGAACTCTCCCTGTACACAGTGGATGGAAAACTACTGCTGAAGCACAAAATTGAACCTTATACCATCCGGGGAGAGGTAGTCCTGCCCTCAAACCACGGGAATCTGATCATTGCTGTTTTGGAGGAGAGGGATGGGAGTCGAAAGCATTTCAAAATTGCAGTTGAGTAGGTTGGTTCTGATCTGTTTTTGGTTGATGACTACCGGTATTCATCGTAAGAAACTTCTTTTAACCACAGCGGACACAGAGAGCAAGATTGCACAGCGTAAAAAAGAGTTTTTTTTGGAATATTTGAAACCACTTCCAGTACCATCACGCATGTAATCCGCCAAAAAAACGTATTATCCAATTGATAATTACTACTTTTGAGGCCTCAATGGAAGCAATTTACAATACACATGTTTTCCCCAACGGGATTCGGCTGATCCATCACAGGACCAAGTCGGAGGTGGCTCATTTCGGATTGCTGGTGCATACCGGAACGCGTGATGAGAATCCCGAAGAGCATGGTCTGGCCCATTTTATGGAACACATGTTCTTTAAGGGAACAGGAAAACGTTCGGCCTACCAGATCATTTCCCGGTTGGAGGATGTGGGCGGTGAGATCAATGCTTATACCACCAAGGAGGAGACAGCCATCTTCGCATCCTTCCTGAAAGAGGATTACAGGAAAGCGATGGAGCTGATCCAGGATATCTTTTTAAATTCCCGGTTTTCAGAAAAGGAGCGGAAGAAAGAGGCGGAGGTAATCCTCAGTGAGATTCAGACTTATGAAGACAGTCCCTCTGAACTGATCTTCGACCAGGCCGAGGAATTTCTGTTCCCCGACCATCCAATAGGTCGCAATATCCTTGGAACAAAAGAGTCGTTGGATCGGTTCAGGAACGGACTGGTGGAGAAATTCCGGACAGATAACTACGCAACTGATGAGCTTGTGCTCTGTTCTGTAGGCAACATTTCTTTTGAACAAATGGTTAAATATGCAGGGCGCTACTTTTTCGATCTGCCTGCCCGATCGAGGATAAGGCCAAGAGAGGCTCCCATGGCCACAGCAAAAGAGAAACACCAGGTAAGCAGGAACACCTTCCAGACACATTGTGTTATCTCAGGGGAGGCTTACTCCTATAAAAACAACAAGCGGCTGGCCCTTCATCTAATGAATAATATCCTGGGTGGTCCGGGAATGAACTCACGTCTTAATATGGCCCTCCGTGAACGAAGGGGTTATTCATACAGTGCCGAGTCGCACTACCTCCCCTATACAGACAGCGGTGCAATAAATATCTATTTCAGCTGCGATAAAGAGCGGTTTACAAAATCGATGGAGGTCACACGCGGGGAATTAAAGAAACTGCGTACCAACCTGATCCCTGAAAAAAAGCTGAACGACGCGCGGAGACAGCTGCTGGGTCAGATTGCCATTTCATCGGAAAACACCGAAAACCTGATGCTAAGCATGGCCAAAAGTTTCATGCTATTCAACCGGGTGGACACGCTCACGGAAATCTCCGGTAAGCTGGAGATGATCACCGCGCAGCATCTGCGGGACATCGCCAACGAAGTGCTCCATCCCGATAACCTGAACACCCTTATATTCAGATAATGAACCCTTTTGAATTTCCCGAAAAGATAAGCCGCTACGCCGAAGAACACACAACCGATGAGGATGCGGTGCTGTATGAGCTTTACCGGACAACCTACCTGAAAGTGGTTCATCCGCAGATGTTGTCCGGAAAAGTACAGGGGAGGTTCCTTGCATTTATCAGCGAGATGCTGCGTCCCCGCCGGATTCTGGAAATCGGAACCTTTACCGGCTATTCGGCCTATTGTCTGGCCAAAGGATTGCCCGATGATGGTAAGCTGGTAACCATTGAGGTGAACGAAGAGCTGGAAGAGATGGTCCGGGCCTTTTTGAAAAAATCAGGGTTGGAGTCAAAGATCGACCTCGTGATCGGGAATGCACTGGAGATCATTCCCCGGCTGGAAGATAGTTTTGACCTGATCTTTATTGATGCCGACAAGGAGCAATACTGTGAATATTATGAATTGGGTATGCAGGTATTGAATCATGGCGGGTACATCATCGCCGACAATGTGCTCTGGGGAGGTAAAGTGGCAGAGCTTCCCCCAGGAGATGAATCATCGCTTACCCTGCACAAATTCAACACCCTGGTGCAGGAGGACAAGCGGGTTGAAAATGTCTTTCTCACCATTCGAGACGGGTTGATGGTTATTAAAAAAATGTGATTTGTTTAAAATAAATGATGTAACTGTAAACAATCTACTGCCAAAACTTGTTATTTTTCCGGTACAATTGAAAGAAATGATGACCAAATGGCGGTATATTCAATAAAGGAACTAGAGAATCTTTCGGGAATCAAGGCCCATACGATCCGTATATGGGAAAAAAGATACAACCTGATTGAACCCTACCGCACTACAACCAACATCCGGTATTATTCTGACCAGGAGCTGAAAAAAATTCTGAATGTGGCCATGCTGAACAGGCATGGCATCAAGATTTCCAATATAGCACGACTGAGTGACAGGGAACTGAAAGAGGAGATCCTGCGCGTATCGGGCAGTAATCCTAACCTTGAGAACACGATCGATTCCCTGATCGTTTCCATGATCGACATGGACGAGGTCAAATTCAATGCGATCGTCAACAAGGCAGTCGTAAAATATGGTTTTACCGACGCATTTTTAACGATTGTCTATCCCTTTCTTGAAAAGGTGGGCATACTCTGGATGGCAGGGGATGTGAATCCGGGACAGGAACATTTCGTATCCAATCTAATCCGTCAGAAGATCATTGCCGCCATTGAGAATTTTTCTCACATTTTTAATCCCCGGGCACAGAAATTTTTGTTGTTTTTACCTGAAGGCGAGTGGCACGAAATTGGGCTGCTGTTTGCATTGTATTTACTCAAGGAAACAGGGCACGAAGTGATTTATCTGGGTCAGTCTGTACCTTATTCCGACATCCTGGCCACAGGTTCTGCCCGTCCATTTGATTATATCCTGGTATCCTCAGTGGTGCCTCAGCAGGAATTCGATTTTATCAGTTACCTGAAGGACCTGGGAGGTGCTTTTCCTGATAAAAAAATTCTCTATTTTGCGGGGTGCCTGAACAACGGACCCGACTATTTTGGCAAGAATTATTTCCAGATGAAGAACTTCACCGACCTGCAAAATTACCTGAAAAAACTGGAGGATTAAGTTGGTGGGGTTCATCGATTGAGCCCTTTTAACCACAGAGTTAGGGGGAATTGAGGGGATCTACATCGTTGGAATCCCGCACCTTTTCTGGTTGCGTTAGTAATTTCTCATTTCAAATAAACACACTAAACCACTCCTTAAAACGTTTATTTAACAGGTGCGATCATTGTTCAGGTGGGGATATTGTTCTCTATGAAAATTATGGCGTTTGAATCTCAAAAATAAGTTTGATTCAATTCCGGTCCCCACATAAATATTTCTGCAAATTTTAAGAAACTGTTAAACAAAAACTGAGTTGTGATAAACAAGCCTGATTTTTCTTGTAATTTAGAATTATAAGACATGTTAGTCCTTTATTCCTTTATTAACAAGGATTTCGTTCGTTACTCTTATTTAGAATGCCGTATGGTTCAAACATTTAACGATCGATTGAATTTGCAAGGTGTTCAACTAATATGTAGATTTGTTAAACAATTGAACATAAAGCACACCAAAAATTATTTAATTATGACAACAATGGAATTTAATACAAGGCTGATCAAAATGGAAGATCGATTAGAGAGATTTGCACTGAGTCTGACTTCAGACAGGGAGGCAGCCAAGGATCTTCTCCAGGAGACTTATGTAAAAGCGTTGTCGTCAAAGGATAAGTTTATCGAGTTCACCAACTTTGAGGCCTGGGCATACACGATCATGAAAAACACCTTTATCAACAATTACAGAAAGGCAGTCAGACAGAACACCATCGTTGACCAGACAGAAGATCTCTATTACCTGAACAACACCAAGGAAGAGACAAATATAAAGCCTGATTCAACGTATCAGCACAAAGAGATCCGCAAGCACATTGATGCATTGCAGGATGAATTAAAGGTACCGTTCCTGATGCATACGGAAGGGTATAAGTACAAAGAGATTGCTGAAAAGCTGAATCTTAAAATCGGAACAGTAAAGAGCCGCATCTTCTTCACCAGGAAGAAGCTGATGGAGTCGTTGAAAGATTATGCAAATTAAGTTTTACTGAACCAAACAGTTAAAACTGTTCAACAGCCTGTGATATCTGACAGGCCAGGCAGACAAAAATAAAAACATAAATAATTCTCACAGGCGTGTCTGAAAGGCGCAACTGTGAGAATTTTTATTGTGTGTTACACCAATTGCACGATCTGGTCGCGGTAAAACTCCAGGGCGGCGTAATCGATCTTGTTCCTGGTGTAGACCTCGATGGGGATTCCCACATCGGCAATATAGAGATCGTATTCATCAATATGATTCAACAGGATCGTTTTCGGGGCCGCCACAGTAAGTACCTTGTCTGCAAAGAACCTGACATTATTCCCCTCCTCGGAGATTCCGGTGGGAATATCGAGAGAAATCTTCGCTGATTTAATTTTATTCATGATCATAATCATCTCATGAATATCCCCGGGCAAAGGAAGTCTTTGAGAAAAGCCAAAGAGGCAATCCAGTACCAGGTCATAATCTGTCTCCAGCACTTTTTCCACACCGTATGAGATGGTTCTGCTGAGTTGATCCCTGATCAGTTGATGGGTGGTTTGCATGGGCATTTGAAGGTGAACCCTGTAACCCCATGCTTCCAGCCTCCGGGCAGCCACCAGGCCGCCGCCGCCGTTGTTCCCCGGCCCAACAGCCACAAGAACTGAACTCCCCGGTTTCACTACCGTGGCCGAAAGCCTGGCCAGCTGCAATCCTGCACTTTCCATCATCAGCTCCACCGGCAGATGATAGTTATTCACGGCATAATAGTCCATATCCCTGAATGCATCCAGCGAGAGGGTCCGGATCCGGGAAGATTCAATTTTTGGAAAAGACATATCAATTACTTTTGCTGCTAATTTATAACAAAAATAATGGATTGGTGTTCGGCACACCGGTGAACCTCCGGGAAACAGCTATTCAGTGAAGAATCTCTGCAAGTGATCTACCCATGAGAGCCCGGTTACCGGCCCAGGGACTGTTGATATTGCGCATCCACAACAGCAAATGATGCCATATCAACGATCTCCCTTACCGAGGCCTCCATCTGCAGTATATGCACCGGTTTACCCATTCCCAGGAGAATTGGCCCGGTAACTTCCGCCCCGCCGATCTCCTGCATCATTTTATAGGCAATATTGCCGGCGCTCAGATTCGGGAAAATAATGGTGTTCACCTGTTTGTTCCCCAAAACGCTGAAAGGATATTTTTTCATCCTTAGTTCAGTATTCAGTGCATAATTCATCTGCATCTCTCCATCCACCATAAGTTCATGGTGTTCCCTGTGCATAATGTTTACCGCTTCTTTGGCCCGTTCCGGAGTTGAACCTTTCACCGAACCAAAATTGGAGTAACTGACAACGGCGATCACCGGGTCGATATTAAAATGTCCCACAGCCTCAGACACAAGCAAGGTGGTATCCACTATTGTTCGTGCCGAAGGTTGGATGTTGACCGTGGTGTCCGCAAAGAAATAGGTGCCTTTCTTGGTCTGGACAATATACATCCCGGCCACGTGATTTTGCACGTTATTGGTTCCCGTAATCTGAATGGCGGGCCGGATAACGTCGGCATATTTACTTGAAAAGCCGGAAAGGAAAGCATCCGCATCCCCCATCTCCACCATCATGATCCCGAAATGGTTTGGCAACGACATCAGCCGCAGGGCATCGTCGTATGTTAACCCTTTACGTGCACGCTTTTCAAATAACTTTTGCGCGTATTTTTTTCTCAGGTCATCCTCTTCCGGACAGCGTTGTTCGATTATTTTCACATCTTTTATATCCAGGTGATATTCACTGATGATCGATTCGATCTTCTCCTTATCACCCAGCAGGATCGGCTCGGCAATCCCTTCATGCTTGATGGTCTGGATCGCCTTCAACATCATATAATTGTCGGCTTCACTGAATACCAGTTTCTTCGGAGCAGATTTTGCCTTGCTGCGAACCTCTCTGATGAGTTGATTGTCTGTGCCCATTCGCATTCGTAATTCCGTCCTGTATACGTCCCAGTCTTTGATGGGTGATCTTGCCACCCCGGTCTCCATAGCCGCTTTTGCCACCGCAGGGGCCACATGATATATAAGTCTGGGATCCAACGGCTTGGGAATGATATAATCTCTTCCAAAATAGAGGTTTTGCGTTTTATAGGCTTTGTTGACGGTTTCAGGAACCGCTTCCCGGGTCAGGTTGGCAAGCGCATGCACAGCCGCGATCTTCATTTCTTCATTGATCGCTTTAGCCTTCACATCAAGTGCTCCCCTGAAAATGAACGGAAATCCAAGCACATTATTGATCTGATTCGGGTAATCGGACCTGCCTGTGGCAAAGATCAGATCTTTTCTGGAGGCCATTGCTTTTTCATAGGATATTTCCGGATTGGGATTGGCCATGGCGAAAACAATGGGATTGGTATTCATTGATTTCAGCATTTCCTGGGTAAAGACATCTGCCACCGATAATCCTAGGAATACATCCGAACCTTTCACGGCATCTGCCAGTGTATCTGCAGTAGTCTCCCGGACAAACTGCGCCTTGTACTTGTTCAGCCCGGTACGTTTTGTATTCAGTACCCCCCGACTGTCACACATCAGCACATTTTCGGCCTTTACACCCAGGGAAATATAGAGTTTCGCGCAGGAAACAGCCGATGCACCGGCTCCGTTCACCACCACCTTCACATCTTCGATCTTCTTATCCACAAGCTCCAACGCGTTGAGCAGACCGGCTGCGGAGATGATCGCTGTACCATGTTGGTCGTCATGAAATACCGGGATGTCCAGCATCTCTTTTAGTTTCTCCTCGATCTCAAAGCATTCCGGCGCCTTAATATCCTCCAGGTTAATACCTCCAAAAGTAGGCGATATCGCCTCTACCGCATCGATAAATGCTGTAGGATCGTGCCTGTCCAATTCAATATCAAACACATCGATATCGGCAAAAATCTTGAAAAGCAACCCTTTTCCTTCCATCACAGGCTTCCCTGCCAGCGCCCCGATATCTCCAAGACCGAGCACCGCAGTTCCGTTGGAAATAACCCCCACCAGATTTCCCCTGGCTGTATACTTGTATGCATCCTCCTGGTTTTTCTGGATCTCGAGACAGGGCTCTGCAACACCCGGTGAATAGGCCAATGACAGATCCTGTTGCGTGCTGTGCGGTTTGGTGGGAATTACCTCAATTTTACCGGGACGACCCGAACTGTGGTAGTTAAGTGCGTCTTCTTTAGTGAATTTTGCCATATTACCTGGATTTAGAAATGATGAAAAGCAAAATTACAAAGGAAGCAGCGTAGTTTCTATGTTCATGGACAGCTAAATACTCTGTTGTTGAGCAGAAAAGAGGCCATCCCCGTGAAATAAGATTATCCGTGCAATTCATCCTTCCCTGAACATTCCCTTAAATTCATACTCAAAAACTACGTAACAGAATAATTATAAGCCAGTTTGCATGGTTTCCGGCATTTGAGTTGCACAAATCAAAATTCAATTATATATTTGCAATCCGAAATGCGGGAATAGCTCAGTTGGTAGAGCGCGACCTTGCCAAGGTCGAGGTCGCGGGT
>JBBDIE010000196.1:0-1969 GCA_040880545.1 Bacteroidales bacterium
GTCCGTAATACTTTGCATGATTGTGGGGCATCAGGAAGCAAAAATTGAAACCGCTTATATTGAAAATAAAAATCCTTCTGTAATCATTAACAAGCGATAACCGTTACTCTGTAAGCGCCTGGTATATGAGGGTCCTGACTTTATCATGGTCATCCAGCCCGCTGGCAGGGATCAGTTGGGTAAAATAGACCACAACAAGTTCCTCTGCAGGATCCACCCAGTAGGAGGAGTGGTAGGCACCGCCCCAGCCGAATGATCCCTCCGTTCCCAGTCTGCCCCTGGCTCCCAGGTCTTCCAGGATGGAGAACCCCAGTCCAAAACCGGTGCCTGCTTCCCAGGGAAATTTATCGGAACCAATATGATTCACGGTCATCAACTCGACACTCTTAGGGGATAGGATACGCTTCCCGTTGTAGGTTCCTTTATTCAGCAACATTTGTAAAAATGTGGAATAATCCATGGCCGTGCTCAGGCACCCGGCTCCTCCTGAAAAACTGGTCCGCGGACCCTTGGCATAGTGTCCCTGTCCGACCATGCCGCCCGGATCCGGGGCCCTTTCCAGCCCATCTTTTGCAGCTGAGTAAACAACCGTCAGACGGTCATTTTTCTCTTCCGGCAGATAAAAAAAGGTGTCGTGCATTCCCAGGGGGTCGAAAATATGATGCTTTAAAAATTCATCCAGGGGTTCACCGGAAACAATTTCAATAATGGCACCCAGGATGTCCGTGTTGTAGCCATATACAAATTGATCTCCCGGCTGTGCATCAAAGGGCAGTGACGCCATCCTGGTGACCGTTTCAAGGATCGGTTCCTCCCTGTCGGCAAAATACCAGCCCTGGATGCCGGCCTTCTCCCAGAGGTCAGCGGCAATACCTTGACCATAACCTATTCCGGAGGTGTGGGTAAGCAGATCGCGGATCGTTATGGGTCTGTTTGCATCTTCAATTGTATAGGAGCCATCCTCCCCGGGAACGGCAACAGTGGTTGTGTTAAATGCCGCGATATACTTGCCCACTGGATCAGAGATCAGTAATTTACCTTCCTCCTGCAGCATCATCACCCCCACACTAACCAACGCTTTTGTCTGGGAGGCAATCCTGAAAATCGAATTCTTTTCCATTGGTATGCCCCGTTCAATATCACGACTGCCTGTGGCATCAAAATAGATGATCTTCCCACCGCGGGCAATTAATGTAACGGTGCCGGGTAACTTCTCCTGGTTCACATAATTTTCCAGTGTAGCCGTGAGCCGTGCCAGGCGTTCTGCTGAACATCCGGCACTTTCTGGTGCTGCATGCACCAATTCTTGGGCGAATAATACTGAAGCCTGCAGGAATACAACAGCAAGGACAAATAATTGCAAATGAAAGTTCTTTTTCATGATAGGATTTAATATTGATTCACACTGGAAAGGTATGAATTATAAAAGAATTCCTATGGATTTGCCGGAACGACAGTTGGATTATATGCAGTAAAAAAACCGGAGGAACTGCCACAAAGGCAAAGCGACACACCATGTCCCTGGCATTCTTTAATGACACCCTGTATCTTCCGGTCCGTAAATATTGAATGAAACGAACGATCGAATATCTGATTAATTTGCGGGTCAGCGGATTTGACAGTATATTTAGAAGGTAACCACCTTCTCACTTTCAACCACCCACCCGGTGAGTTCAGCCATGGTACCGATCTCCGCCCCTTCAATTAACTGCACGTTTTTCAAACCCCGTGCATCGGCACAAGAGCCGCAGATTTTTACTTTGGCCCCTTTGTTCAGGGAAAACTTCATCATTCGTTCAATGTTGTAGTAGCCGTTGGGTGTTGTTTGCCCTGCCACGGCACAGGCGGCCGCATCAGCCATCAGGAAGATCCGTACTTCCACATCCTCGTGGGCCTTATTCAACTGATTGGCCAGCCGTAAACCGTTATAGGCTTTTTCTGTTCCATAGGGTGCATCGTTGATCAAAAT
>JBBDIE010000196.1:2069-10258 GCA_040880545.1 Bacteroidales bacterium
AAAGCCGGTTTTTTTATGGATTATATGGTTGCTTTACAAGGTATAATCATTATTGTACTCCCTCGTCATGTATTCCTCAGCTTCACTGTCACCTTTAAACGTTTCAGTCTCAGGTTCCCATTCCACCGGACGTCCGAGTTCATGGGCAACATTTCCAAGTACACAAACGGTATTGGTCCTGTGGCCGACCTCAACGGGAACAACCGGATCAACATGGTCCTTCACCGACTTAATGAAATTCTCGTGGTGTCCGGCCCTGGCTTCGTAGGGAACGTCCGTATCTTCCACCACCGGTTTCAATGATTCGTCCGATGCATTGAATGCTCCCCTGGAGACCTCGATCCAGCCATCGCTGCCCCAGAATTTCACACCCCTGGTATCGGCGTTGAATGCTTTTACCTCCATTTCCAGTCCGTTGTCGTAAATATACTTCAGGTATTCATTGTCTTCAAAGCCGCCCGGGATCGCTTTGACAGGTCCGGAACCATCTTTGCCAAGTCCCCACTGTGCAATATCAAACATGTGCGCTCCCCAGTCGGTCATCAATCCTCCGCCGGTCTCTTTGTACCATCTCCAGGCCCCCCAGATCTTTTCATCCTGTGGCGGATCAAGGGTGATGGGCGGGTTCAGTACATCATTAAAATGTACATACGGATTGGGTCCCAGCCATTTTTCCCAGTTCAGATCGGAAGGAAGTTCCTGCTCCGGCATGTCATACGGGGTAGGATGAGGATTTTCACCGATAAAGACATCAATTTTTTCAAGTGTACCAAGATTACCTCCCGATGCCATCTTCACTGCATGCTGAAATCCTGCGTCTGAACGTTGCTGACTTCCAACCGCAAGAATAGCATCGTGGGAACGTACGGCTTTCACCAGCTTTTGGCCTTCGGCAATGGTAAAGGTCAATGGTTTTTCAAGATACACATCTTTACCTGCACTAACCGCGTCTGTGGCCATGTGGTAGTGCCAGTGATCGGGTGATGCGATAACCACTGCATCAATGTCTTTCCTGTCGAGCAGTTCCTTGTAGTTTTCATATACCTTCACTTCAGATTTTTCACCGAGCTCCTCGTAATGGGCGGTTACACGTTGTGCAAATCTTTCTGTTTTCCTGCTGTATACATCTGCCCCGGCAACCACTTTCACTCCTTCGATCTTTATAAAACTGCTGAGTAGATACATGGCCTGTCGTCCAAGACCGATAAAACCGATCCGTAATGTATCCGATGGAGGTGTTATCTTACAGCCCGGGATCAAGGTCAGGCCCGCAACTCCAATCAGGGAGGTACCCAGGAATGCCCTCCTCGAGAATGTGTTTTTTTTGCTCATTTTTTTGGTTTTGAGTTGATAGAATGATAATCTGAATAGCAAACACAAAAATAAGGGAAAAGCTGTAACACGCAAATAAATAGCCGCTTCTTAATCGAGAATATAATTATTTGTCAGCATTTTAAAACTGTTTACCTCACTTTCGGTTTGCCCGGCCGACCAATGCAGCATAGGGGAGACCCTGTTCGCCACCTCTTCCGCGATATCGCGGGTGGCCCTGGCGTTCAGTAGTAACGCACGTGTCCGGCGTGCCAGGAGATCTTCCAGGTGCACTACCATCTCGTTCCTGCAGATCCATTCCACTTCGGCCCATCTGTATGGAAGATCGGCATGGATCCGCATCTCAAGCGCCGGATCATGCATTGCCATAGCGGCAATCTCCCCGGCATTGTCACCATATTGCGTGTACTTTTGATATACGGAAGTGGTTGCCCCGTTGAGACGGAATGTTTTTGTTGGACTAACCGTAGGAGTCAGAAGGCCTTTTTTTACGGCCGTATCTATCATATCCTGCCCCATTTTCCGGTAGGTTGTCCACTTGCCGCCAATAACTGTGATCAGATTACTTTCCGATACGATGATCTGATGGTTGCGGCTGATCTCCCTGGTTTTTGAATCTGTGTGTTTTGGAGCTGCTAAGGGGCGCAGGCCGGCAAAGACCGAGCGTACATCAGAGCGATTCACCTTTTTCTGAAAATAAGCTGAAGCGGTGTCCAGGATAAAACCGATCTCCTCTTCCAGGGCCACCGGTTCTTCAAAATTTTCATCGATGGGGGTGTCTGTGGTTCCCACCACGAGGTGGTCATGCCACGGAACGGCAAACAGCACTCTTCCATCGCTCGTTTTTGGGATCATCAATGCATGGTTTCCCGGCAGAAAGGATTTGTCGAGCACCACGTGTACCCCCTGGCTGGGACGGATTGATTTCCGATGGTCCGGTGTATCCATTTCCATGATTTCATCTGCCCAAACTCCGGTTGCATTGATAACGGTTTTGCCCCTTATGACGTAATTGTTCCCTGTAACTGCATCCTTTGCCACTACCCCCGAGATCTTCCCTTGCTTCTTTTCCAGGGCACTGACCCCGGCATAGTTCAGGGCAATTCCCCCATTATTGAACAATACATGGAGCATGTCCATGGCCAGCCTGGAGTCATCAAACTGCCCGTCGTGATACAGTACGCCTCCACGCAAATTATCCGGCGATATTCCCGGCATCTTTCGGAGTACTTTTTCCCTGCTCAGGTGAACCGATTTTCCCAGGCTGAATTTACCTGCCAGCAGGTCGTAAAATTTTAGCCCCACGGTATAAAAGATCCCTTCCCACCAGCGGTAGTTTGGAATAATGAAAGATTGATCGTGTACCAGGTGCGCGGCATTTTTCATGAGGTAGCCCCGCTCTTTCAATGCTTCACGTACCATTTTCAAATCACCTTGCGCCAGGTACCTCACCCCTCCATGGATCAGCTTGGTACTCCTGCTGGATGTTCCCTTGGTAAAATCATGTTTTTCCAGTAGTACCGTTTTATAACCACGCAGCGTGGCCTCCAGTGCTGCCCCGATTCCTGAGGCACCACCGCCAATTACCACCACATCAAAATCTTTCGTCTGGCTGATGGAATTAATAACCTTGTTGCGATCCATCATGTGATTTTATTCATGGTCCAGCCAGGCCAGTGAACGTTTTACTGCGCTGTCCCAGTTTTTAAGTAACACATTCCTTTCTTCTACCTGCATTTCAGGAGTGAAACGCTGATCTACGATCCACTGCTGTTTTAATTCCCCTGTATTCTTCCAGAATCCGGAGGCGAGTCCTGCCAGGTATGCCGCTCCCAGCGCTGTTGTCTCCATGATGCCGGGCCGTGTAACATTTGTGTTCAGCATATCGGCCTGGAACTGCATCAGGAAATTGTTGGCCGATGCTCCCCCGTCAACCCGCAGTTCACCGATGCTTTCCCCCGAATCTTCCTGCATGGCTCTTACCACATCAGTTACCTGGTAGGCGATGCTCTCCAGTGCGGCCCGTACTATGTGCGCCTTGCCCGATCCCCGTGTCAGGCCCATAATGGTTCCCCGTGCAAACTGGTCCCAGTGCGGGGCGCCCAGTCCGGTGAGCGCCGGGACCAGGTATACACCGCCATTGTCCTCCACCGATCTTGCCATCGCCTCTGTTTCCGATGCCGACCCGATCAGTCCAAGCTCATCCCTGATCCACTGGATTATGGCCCCGGCAACAAAGATGCTTCCCTCCAGGGCATAGGTGATCCGGTTGTCTATCTTCCAGGCAACCGTGGTCAGCAGGTTGGCTTTGGATTGGACCGGTTCTTCACCCAGGTTCATCACCAGGAAGCATCCTGTACCATACGTATTTTTCACCATTCCCGGTTCCAGGCACAACTGTCCGAACAATGCAGCCTGCTGGTCACCTGCCACCCCCATGATGGGCAGACTGAAACCGGTGGTGTCGCCCGAAGTTTCGGCAAACAGCCCGGAGGAGGCCTTTACTTCCGGTAACATGGATGATGGAATGTTGAACAGCGTCAACAGCTCTTCGTCCCACCGGTCATCATAAATATTGAAGAGCATCGTCCGGCTGGCATTGGTTATATCTGTAACATGACTCTTTCCCCGGGTGAATTTCCAGATCAGCCAGCTGTCCACCGTACCAAAACAGAGCCCACCTTTCTCCGCTTTTTCCCTGGCCCCGTCGACATTATCCAGGATCCATGCCACCTTGGTGGCTGAAAAATAGGCGTCGATGATCAACCCGGTTTTTGCACGTACCATGTCCGACTTCCCTTCCGAAGCCAGCCTGCTGCAATGTTCCGAGGTTCGCCGGTCCTGCCACACAATGGCATTGTAAACAGGTTTTCCTGTCGAACGTTCCCATACCACCGTGGTTTCACGTTGATTGGTGATGCCGATGGAGGACACCTCGCTGGCCTGTGCACCTGCCCGGGCAATGACCTCCGCTGTTACCGAGGCCTGGCTCGACCAGATCTCCTCCGGGTCGTGCTCCACCCATCCCGGTTTGGGAAAGATCTGCCGGAACTCTTTCTGGGCCTGCGATACGATCTTTCCATCGTGGTCGAAGAGGATCGCGCGGCTGCTGGTGGTGCCCTGGTCCAGTGAGAGCACATATTTTTTGCTGGTCATATATAGCTATTTAGTGTAAGAAAGAATAATCATATTATTTTGTGGCGCTTGCTTAGTAATTGTGGATAGCAAATACTTTTTATTTTTGAAAGTACAAAATTGTAACGAATCCTGCATATCTTGCAAATGAAATCCAAAGTTATTCAGAATTATTCTATGTCCGAAATTAAAACAGTTTGGCAACAGGGAGCCACCTCCACAACCCTCGAAACCCTCCCACCACCGGAGCTTATTGAACATATTGAAAACACCTACCTGGGTACGCCTGGCGGATTACAGTACCACCATACATCAGGTATAGAAAAGCTGAAAAACATCAAAAACTGTTATTTTCTCTTTCTGCGACGATCGGGAAATATGCTGGGCTCCATTGGGTATGCACTGCGGGATACCAAGGCGGGCGACCAGACTTACAAAAGTTGGCTGATCCGTTATTTTTCGATGAAAGCGCCGCTCCGCACTGATAAGAAATCCAGAAACCAGCGGAGAAAGCGACCCATCAGCGACCGTGCCGCATCCATACTGAAAGATGTTACCCATATCTTTCATGATAATCCTGAAAGGCTGATCGACCTGGATGTGCAGGATGTTCCACGGGCCATAATTTACGGACTGGTGGAGAAGAAGAACGACCGGTCGAGGAATTTTGCTGAGATCGGGGGATTTAAGAAGACAGGGGATATTGTTTCATTCATGTTCAGCCGGCTGCGGCAGCGAAAGAACATGGCCGTGGAACAGTTGAAACAGGAAGAGATCCCGTCCATGAAAAAACTGCTGGAGGATTTTTACAGCGGCCATGCGTTCTATTTTGATGATTACCTGTTTATCAACGGGAATTATTTTGTATTGCGAGAGGGCGGGGAGGTAGTTGCCGGGCTGCAGGCAAATGAGGAGCAGTGGGAGATAAAGACCATCGGTAACGGATTTCTCGACAGCCTGGTAAAATTTCTGACCCGGATTCCCCTGATCGGGAAGCGATTCAAATATGAAGAGATGCGTTTCCTGGGAATCGAGGGTATCTATTTTAAACCGGGGTACCAGGCGAGTCTCTACAGGCTGCTTGAAGGGGTTCTGGCCCATAAGAACCAGTATCTTGCCCTGCTGATCATGGATACCCGGTCGCCGGAGTTCAGGGCATTCAGGGAAGGGAAAAAACTGGGTCCGGTGCATGCGGTACTTGGCTCCTTTGAGGCAGATATCTATACCCGGTTCTACTCCTTTTCAGAGGCTGAAAGCGCTGAAGTGGCTGCTCGTCCCGGCTATATTTCGATCTATGATAATACATGAGGGATGTTGACTGGTATCTTTCGCCAATTTTTCTATTTTAGCATTCAAAAATATGCCTGTTATGCAGAACACATCCATTCCTGGTTTTACACTAAAACATGCTGAAGAGACAGATGTTCCCCTTATACTGGAACTGATCAAGGGTATTGCTGCTTATGAAAAACTTTCCCACGAAGTGGCGGCCACGGAAACGTTGTTAAAGGAGAACCTCTTTGGTAAACAGCGCTTTGCTGAGGTTGTGATCGGGTATGAAGAGGAGATCCCGGTTGGCTTTGCCCTGTTTTTTCATAATTTCTCCACCTTCACCGGCCGTCCCGGACTCTACCTGGAGGACCTGTTTGTGTTTGACGAATACCGGGGAAAAGGGTATGGCAAGTTGATGCTTCTCTACCTTGCGAAGCTGGCCCGCCAACGGAATTGTGCACGCTACGAGTGGGTGGTGCTTGACTGGAACACGCCCGCCATCGATTTCTATAACTCCCTCGGGGCAAAACAACTGAAGGAGTGGATCCATACCCGGGTGGAGGGGGAGGATATTGAACGGCTGGCGGAGATGTTCTGAATTTTTCTCCCACATACAGGCACAGCGAAATACCCGGTATCATGCTTTACCGGTGAAAATGATCACCTCCCTACACCTGCTTCAACTTCCATTTCCCCCGTTTAAAAATAAACATGGCCATAAGTGCCAGCATCGTTTCTGCCACGACAATAGCATAGCAGACACCGATCACACCCATATCGGCCATATTGGTCAGTATATAGGCAAGCGGGATCTCAATGATCCAGAAGGCAATTACATTCAGCAATATGGGGGTTGTGGTATCGCCCGCCCCGTTAATTGATTGTACCATGACCATCCCCAGCGCATAGATCAGGAAGCCGAAGCTTACCACCCTAAGGCAGGTTATACCGGCCTGCCACACTTCGGGATCTATCGCTTTATCAACAAAGAAATTGATGAAAAGCTGAGGTACGGATATAAATACAATGGATACAATGCCTAACAACACCATGTTCACCCCGCCCACGATCCAGGCCGAACGTTCGGCCCTGTCGGGTTGCTGTGCTCCCAGGTTTTGCCCTACCAGCGTTGCAGCGGCATTGGACATACCCCACGACGGGAGCAGCACAAAGATGATCACCCGGATGGCGATGGTATAGCCGGCAATTGCATTTTCACCCAGGCTGGCAATTACCCATACCAGGAATACCCACGAGGAGTGTGAAATAAGATTCTGTCCGATGGCGCCCAGCGACAGTCTGATCACCTTTACGATGGTCAATACCTGCAGTTTCAGATCTTCAATCTTTACTTTTATCCGGTACTGGCCCTTCATCAGGATGTACAATTGGTAAATAACGGCGATACCCCGCCCGGTGTTGGTTGCAATGGCCGCACCTTTCAGTCCCATGGCAGGAATGGGTCCCCAGCCAAAGATCAGCAACGGGTCAAGAATGATATTCAGTAAATTGGCAATCAACAATATACGCATGGAAATGGCCGCATCGCCGGAGCTGCGGAAAACGGCATTGATCACGAACAGCAGCATAATAACCGCATTTCCCCCCAGCATGATCATGGGATAGTGGTATCCCATTTCAATGGTTTCCTCAGTGGCCCCCATGAAACGAAGCATATCTTTGGCGAATATAATGCCGATGACGCTGAATAAGATGGAAACAGCAACAGTTGCGATAATCGCCTGCACGGCAGCCTGTGCCGCCGCCCTTGGATTATGTTCACCTATTCTTCTGGATACCAGGGCCGTTGTTCCGACGCCTAGTCCCATGCCGATGGCATAGATCAGGGTCATCATCGATTCGGTGATCCCCACCACCGCCACCTCGCTGGACCCCAGGCGTGAAACAAACCAGATATCCACCAGAGCAAAAACCGACTCCATGATCATCTCCAGTACCATGGGAATACTGAGCAGGAGGATCGCTTTGCTGATGGGAATTTGCGTGAAATCTTTTTCAGTGCCGCGGATGGACTCTTTCAAATCCGACCACAGATCACCTGAAAACAGGTTTCTTCTTAAAGAATGAATTATTTTTTGAGACATGATTTGAGAATTACAAAATAGATAAACGAATGGATGTGTCGCGATTGTTATCGGAGGCGTACCGGGACCGGAAAGCTGGCCGTATCGTACAATGTAATTCTCATAATTTCTGATTTGAAGGCGTAAATATAAAGTGTTTTAATTTTTTAAGCAAAATTGAAGTGGATTTTTAGCAGGTTGTTAACAAATTGGGGGAGGAGAGGGGTGGAGAGGGTGCAGGTATTCATCGTAAGGGTCCTTTTTTTAACCACAGAGGACAGAGAGCAAGCTTGCACAGAGTTTAAGGCAGCGTTTTTTAGAGGGATTTTTTAACGTGCTAAAAAGGGGGAGTTAGAGTAAACTCTT
>JBBDIE010000197.1:0-2808 GCA_040880545.1 Bacteroidales bacterium
GTTCCGGAAAAAATAATCCGCCAGTCTCCAATACCTTCATCATAGATATTGAGCTTGCTCATGTCGGTATTGTAAATGATCAAACCATTCGTCACCGGAGAAATAGCATCCCGCTGCACCTCTGTCATTCTTGGCACAAGCAATCCCCTTTCAATGGATTGCAGCTCCAGTATGGCCGAAACATGGGGTTCTATGGAGGTCTCACTGATCCCCACTCCCTGGCCGAACACATCCTGCATTCCCAGGGTCACCAACAGGATCAGTGACACAGAGAAAAGCCGTAATTTTGTAATCATTCTAATTC
The DNA here is from genome assembly GCA_040880545.1 of Bacteroidales bacterium. Taxonomy (GTDB): domain Bacteria; phylum Bacteroidota; class Bacteroidia; order Bacteroidales; genus M55B112. Next base: position 305 of record JBBDIE010000197.1, read on the forward strand.
TTTTATGCTGCCCATCTGATCCTGGCAGTAAATCCGAAGTCAATTTTCTTGTTGTATTCATGATATAACTTCTTAAATATTTTCTTTTTTTGATACCACATGTACATTCATGCGTATACACATGCAATCCCTAAAAAAAATTAATTGCCTGATGAATTTTTTATAAAGGAAGGCAGCAGCATACAGAGTTCTTATTTTCATCCGCGGGGTGCCTCCATACGTGCCATGTTTTGTGAAAAAACCAAAATGTCAAAATTGTTCCAGAAAAAGCTGTAACGTGTAAAGGTTAACTTCATAGTTTATACATTAATAACCACACAAAGGTTGCTTCTAAATTAATAAAAAAAGGCCAAAAAAAACAGGTGATTTTTTAACTGAAGATCGCCCTGAGGACTTCAAGTGATTTCAATTCTTTCATGGAGTGATGATGTACCCTGTAAAACTGCAGGAGGGAATCAAGAAAAATATTACGTGTATGTTGATTGTTAAACTCCTGATCTGCTGATTGATAATCACAACTAAAACAGGCTTTCCAATGCTTTCCAAGCAGCTTCTCCAGGGCAAGATCCGTACTGTCCGGATGTGAAGAAAATAAGCCAGAATCTGTGTTGAAAAAGATATTAAGGTCCGAATAATTATTATTTGGTTGAAACCCAAGGTATCTTGATAGCTTAAAGAGGAAAATAATATGAAAGGAGGGAGAAGTTTTCTCCAGGGTATTGAAATGAACGATAGAGTGTACCAGGAATCCAAAAAGGTCAGGGTTTCTCTCCTCTTCCCTGATTGTTTTCATGAGTACCTCCCCAATGAACAGTGCCTGGGCAGATTTTACCACATTTTGGTTGAATCCAGGAACCGTATGCATGAACGATGCCTCCCTGATCCACTGCATATCACGGTTATCCCTGTATGCTACATCCAGGTTAAGCAGATACAATGGCTGAAACATACCGGAACGGTTGCTCTTTTTTGATTTTCTGACTCCTTTCAGGATAAATGTCTTGCGACCCCAGGCTTCTGTAAAGGCATGAACAATCAGACTGCTGTCGCCATATCGCAGTGCATGAAGAACGATCGCCCTGGTTTTTTGCAGCATCCTTAAATAAAAATTGCGCGGAATATAATAATTAAATGGTTAATGTATAAAAAGAATTTTGGCCACATGGGCCCCGGCTGAAGTCCTGTTTACATATCCCATGAATATCAGGTATGTCCCGGTTGCAACGCGATCTCCCCTAAAGTTTGTCCCATCCCAGATTGCCTGCCCCCCGAACGAATACAGTTCATTCACAAGATTTCCACTTATATCCGTGATCTTAACTGTAGATTCGGAAACCAGTCCGGTAATTGCAATCGGACCGTGATACGTTTCTCTTACCGGGTTTGGATATACTTTAACCTCTGAATAATCTGATGCACCTTCCGTTGCACTTCCGCGAAATGAAATGACCCCTTTATCCGTCCCAAAGAATACCTCCCCCGACTTTCCATCCACACATATATCTGTTATACTGTTTGAAAGAAGCGGACTATTTCCGGAATTGAAATTGTATAGTTGGACCAGTCCATTCTCAGAAACCAGAAATGCTCCGCCTCCACCTGTACCTAACCACTTCCTGTTTGATCCATCCACCTCAATACTGGTTACTTTCTGTGTTTTAAGCAGTGCGTCTGCATATTCGGTCCCATCATCTCTCGGAACCAAAATTTCCCGGGCATAGATCGATCCATTGGTAAACAGACTGCCTGGATTGTAAAAAACCAAAATACCCTGGTTGGTTCCCAGCCAGATGTTTCCATTATGGTCCTCTGCAAAAGAAAATACTTCATTGGTAATCGTTCTCCCGTTTTCATCAGCCACACTTACCAGCCTGTATTCGTCATCTTCTACATTTTCCAGGGTTCCGTTATGATTCATGGCAAACAATCCGCCCCCTTTTGGAATAATCCCCCACAGATGGTTGTCTTTCGTCATAAGAACCTTTCCAAGAGCCGGATAATCGCTCAGAATGCCGTTCAATCGGAAACTTTTCCAGGTACCATCGCTTTTTAACACAGAAACCGGCTCAGGTACCCCGGTATTTGTCATCCACAGGTTGTCATCCTCATCATACGCCAACCCTCCCAGCCGGATCACTTTACTCCCGGGAACTGCATTCTGGAGTGTACTGTTGGTTTCATCGTACACCGTTTCAGGAACCCCTTCCCTGTATTCAACCAATCCGTAACCCCAGGAAGCCGCGTATACATGTTCCGGATCCTTTGGATCAACGGCCAGTGAGATCAGGTCCTTATATTCCGTTTTGAAATTGTATTTCCAGAGCTGGTCCCTGAATGTCTGTAATATTCCAGCCCGGAAAATATTGTTGTATGTTGCAGTTATCCCGCCAACAACGGAATACAACAGTCCGCCACCGGATTCCATATCAAATGCAATACTTGTGAACGGACCGTTCGGCCTGATGGTTTTCACTTCAACACCCGGACCCACTTTCACCAGGCCC
>JBBDIE010000197.1:2908-10195 GCA_040880545.1 Bacteroidales bacterium
CCCACCGGATCCGGGAGGTCGTCTATCAGTTCCCACGAATTGAAATCTATCAGAAAAGCATTGGAAATTTCAGCTTTCCTGACCCCTTCATCCGTTGCTGCATAAAAATAGAGAGCGTCGGAGGTTACCTGGTTCACCTTAAGCGGATCCCCATTGTCGCCAATATAGTAGGTGTCGGTGATTTCCAGCTTGTTCAGATCAATAACAACAATTCCAAACCCGCATGATAAATAGGCTCTGCTGTTATGAAAATAGATATTATACACCGTCTTATCCCCCGTGATCTGCTTCTTCATAATATCGGGCATATTGATGATCTGGTTTCCCCTGATAATATCAAGATTTGCACTATTATAGGCAAGTATGGCCAATTGGTCCTCTTCGCTCCAGTTCATCGCAACAACTCCGTTATCAGATAAACCATCCGTTTTTGAAAGGGTTTCAAGACTGTTATCGGTCAGATCATAATAAAACAACCCCCCCGTTGAAGAACAAAAGGCCTTGTCATCCGTGAGCATCACAATGTTTGTGAACTGGTAAGGCAGATGTGTCCGCCACTCTCCAATAGCTATCTGGGCAGATAGCTGATTGGCATAAATAACCATCAAGAGGATCCCCTGGATCAGTTTAATTGCCGTTCGATGAAATACCATATAACATAATACGAAGAAAATTCAAAGATATTACTCCAATCCACATGATTGATCAGATTAGGTCAGAAAACCAATTAACTTTTTAACTGCCAGTGCACGGTGACTGATACGGTTTTTTCGTGACAACTCCATTTCCGCGAAGGTGAGGTCCGTTCCATCGGGCATGAAAACCGGATCATATCCAAATCCTTCAATGCCCCGTAAATCGTGCGTAATGCTCCCTTGAACCACTCCCTCAAAATAGTGTTTTTTACCATCCAGAATCAGGGCAATCACCGTTCTGAACCTGGCTTTCCTGTTCTTCTCCCCGGCCAGTTTCTCCAATACTTTCCTGATATTTCCCGCCGCCACTTCCATCTCGGGGTATACCGGATCACCTATCCTGGAATACCTGGCTGAGTAAACCCCCGGTTCACCATTCAACGCTTCAATTTCCAGGCCTGTATCGTCAGCAAAACAAGACTTTCCAAGCCTGTTATACACAAATTCCGCTTTTTGTAGTGCATTCTCCATCAACGTGGGGAAGTCTTCAGGGATCTCTTCCAGGATACCGATTTCACGGAGTCCGGCAATCTTGAATGCAGGATCCAGCAGGTTTCTTATCTCTGTTAATTTATGCTCATTATTGGTGGCAAATATCAACTCCTTCATACCGCAAAGATGAATAAAAAGAGGGAAAAATTGACCGGAAAAGAATAAATTCCCGACGGTAGGCCTGTAGTGCAAAATTTCGGTGATACATCCCGGAGCCCTGGTGTATTCCCAGATGAAACAAAAAACATAACAGGACTCCTTCCAACAACGTTTGAAGGAACCGGCCCGGACTAACTCAGGGCTAATGAGCATTCGCCAGGCGGGAGGGTATGTGAAACCTGAGCATCAGGAGACCCCGGCAGCACTGCCGCGATGACAATCCTGAAATCAGCCATAACACAGCTATAGGTGTTTTCCTGCAAGTACTAGCCTGGTCGTATCCCCGGTTTTTATGCACTACCTGTCGCCCTGAAGCCTCCTGCAATTTTTCTGGGCCGTGGGTTAATGCACATTACGGGAAGATTATGCTCATTGGCAATAATATACTGTTCAGGAGCGCCAAAGAGGTAATCGACCAGCTTAATATCTCGGGTCGCCATAATGAGGATCATATCAAAATTATTATCCCTGGCATAATTTACCACCTCCACTTTAAAGCTCTTTTTACCCTCACAGGCCACAATGTCATAATCTATATCCCTGGTTTTCAGAAAATTCTCAATATACTTCATATTGGATAGCAGCTTCCTCTTGAAGCCCTTATCCCGGGGATGTGATTTGAAAATAGTGACTTTAGATTCAAATCTGGTAGACAGATGAAAGATCCAATTGGCCTTTTCCTTGTTCTCCTTTTTAAAGTCGATGGGTAGTAATATACTTTCCAGTTTATCTTTTACCGGCTTGTCCTGAACAATGAGGAAAGGGATTCTGGAGGAGACAACCACCTTTACGGCCCTGCTGCCGAAAAGTTTCTGTGCCCCTTTGATTCCATGTGTTCCCATAATGATCATCTCTGCATTATAGGTAGTTGCAACTTCTCCTATTGTATGAAAGATACTTCCCTCTTTTACAATACAGTGGGGTCTTGTTCCAAACTCTTTGGAAAGATTTTCAGCAGTTTCCTCTAAAGACTTCTCCTTTTCTGGTATATCCTTTTCGTCGTGTACAATGTGTAATAATGCAATACCACTTCCGAGGGTCTTGGAAAAATTCAATGCATGAAGGTATGCATTCTGAGCAACTTGCGTAAAATCCCAGGGTACAATGATCGGCTTGTCTACCTTTTCCATAAGTTCATCAGATTTAATTTACATTTAATGCAAAATTCAAATATTTACGTACTTTTGGTTACATAACAGTTGAGCTCCGGTACAGATCAGGTTTACAAGTTATGAATTTATTTTTCAAGTCATATACGTTTTATATATTTTTTTTCCTGATAAGTGCCATGAAAGTCCCTTTATTATTGGGACAGAATACAGGTACCTCTCTGAGTCTGATTCCTGAAATCAGCAGTTTTGATATTCCTGCCAATTACAACAGGTCACCAAACACAACATTCTGCAGAACTACGGACGGAATTGTATTTATTGGTAAGCAACATGGAATGCTCACCATTGATCAAGATAAAATATTTTTTATCCCCACCCGGAATCCGGTATATCTAAGCCGGTCCGACACGGACAAAATAGCCTACCTCACGGCCGATGATCTTGGTTATGTGGAATACAATGGTGCCAATGAACCTGTTTTACTTTCAAGAAGAAATCAGATTCCTTCCCGTATCCATGATTTCTACCCGACGGACATTGCTTCGGACGGATCAAATTTCTTCCTGGCAACCACAGAAGGGGTTTTTGTTATGAGCGACAATACGCTTGAGCATTTCTTTTTCAACCGGTTACAGTGCCATCTGCATCATACCGGAGACCAGCTGTTCCTCCAGGTTGAGAATTTGGGATTATTCCTGTGGTCGGATAATGAATTCGTTCTCCTGTTTGCCTCGGGAGAGATAGAACACAATGTTATCTCTTCTATTGTAAACTGGGAAGATGGGATACTTCTGTTTTTTAATAATTCTGTTGTTTACAAGTACAATCCCGAACAGGGATCACTTGTGAAGGAAATCCAAATCCTTTCTGCCTATGGGAATATGCAGCTGATCAGGGAGCTGCCCGGAGGCAATTACCTGATGGAAGGGGAAGATCAGACACTTTCCATTCTTTCGGCCAATGATTTTGCAGCCACACCGCTTACAAAGCTCTGTAATTTACCCACTTCTGGTTTTCAAACCGAATTTGTGGACCGGTTCAATGATCTCTGGATCGTTTATAATTTCAATATCTTTAAGGTTGAATATCCTTCCAGATCCTATACCCTTGATCTTACAAACCTGCTCTATGGAACAATTCTCTCCACCGCCATGTATAATGGCTCACTTTACCTGGGTACCAGTGAAGGCCTGTATAGAATCAGACAGGGAGATTCAATGAACTGGAATCCGGAAAAACTTCCGGTGGGAGGTGACGGATATTTTCATTTGCTGGAATCAAATAAAGACGGGCTCATCGCTGCCGGTAGTCCTGGACTTATTCATATAACGCAGGATGCTACCGTTACACTGGCGGAGGGAGATATTTCATTCATAAAAGTTCTTGAGAACAGCACCATAATTGTATGCAGTGATTCAGGTCTGTTAAGTTATCATTACCGAAACAACTTGTGGTCCAAATCGATCCTGGCACCCTCCATGAACCATGTTACCGATGCAGTAGAATACAAAAACGGAGTATGGATGTTAACTGAGAATGCGTCGGTTACACGCCTGGATACGGAAGAATTAACAATTTCACACCCAGGGCCCACTGCCGGAATCGCCGGCAACAGGTTGTTGGTTTATGATGGTAAACTACTGTTAATGAATGAAAAGGGAATTTATGAATGGCGCAATTCAGCGCAGGAATTTACATTGACTGTAATCCCTGAGTATATGGAACTACAACTCCGTTCGGATCATATTTTTAAAACCAATGATCAACTGTGGAGTGTAACGAGTGATTATGCAGGCGGGTTTTCCCTCTGGAAAGCCGGAGAAGAATCGATGCCTACCCCTTACTTTGAATTTACGTCTGAAGGTTCCTTTGAACAGGTGGTGGATATTGTTGAAGATGAAATGCATTTGTGGATCTCCGGCAATAAAAAGTTGATCAGGCTTGATAAAACTTCCGGGAATATTTCAAATAAGCTGCTAAGGGTGAGGTCTGTGGAATGGATCAGTACAGAAAACGGAAGAAATTATACCAGAATCAGGCCAGGTCAGGAAATACATTTCAAACGAAATCAGGTTGCATTCAACCTGGCAGATATCCGGTACCAGGATGGTCCCTATCCCTATTACAGATACAAACTGACCCACCACCAGGAGGAGTGGTCTGATTGGACAAAAAATAAAACCATCATTGAGGAAAACCTCAGGGAACGCCGTTACACTTTTGAAGCTCAATCTGTCTCCTCGTTCGGAATAATCTCTGACCCGGTTCGGTTTGAATTTACGGTAACACCTCCCATTTACCGGCAATGGTATGCCTTTCTAATTTATACACTTACAATTCTTACCTCGCTGTTCTTATTGTACAAATGGAGATTATTGAATCTGAAACATGTTGAATTCAGACTTGAGGAACGTATCAACGAGCGGATGCGGTCGGTATTAAGTGAAAAGGAAAAATCAGATAAACTGGTAGCGGATCTTTTTCCAAAGGGTACCGCTGAGGAGATCATGAGCGTGGGTCGTGCCAAATCGAAGAAGTTTGAAATGGCAACTGTTCTCTTTAGCGATATCCAGGGATTTACAAAAATTGCCGAAGAGATGAACCCTGAAGTATTGATCGATGAACTGGACAAATTCTTTTTCCATTTCGATTCGGTGGTTGACAAATACAATATTGAAAAAATCAAGACCATTGGAGATGCTTACATGGCGGCAGGAGGCATACCCGTAAAAAACAGTTCCAATCCTGTGGAAGTGGTATTGGCGGGACTTGAAATGCAATACTACATGAAGAATCTGAAGAAAAAAAAGGCCGATATCTGGGATCTTCGGATCGGCATCCACACAGGTCCGGTCATTACAGGGGTGGTAGGGCATAAGAAACTTTCCTATGATATCTGGGGTGACACTGTAAATACAGCATCAAGAATGGAATCTTCAGGAGAACCGGGAAAGGTAAATATTTCAGGGGTGACCTATTCTCTTGTCAAGGATTTCTTCCTCTGTGAATACCGGGGTAAATTGCCGGTGAAATACAAAGGAAACATTGATATGTATTTTGTAACCGGCTTACGTCCGGAATTGTCCGTTGATCTTCATGGTATACCCAACCGGCGATTCTTTAACAAGCTGCAGTTATTAAAGCTTGTGGACCTTGAAGAGCGGGTACATGAGCTGATCGCGGATAATCATCAACTCAACCTGCACTTTCATAAAAAAGATTATATCAGGAGAGTAAACAACCACACCGAACTGCTGGGCAGGTCGGAGAATTTATCTGAAGATGATATGTTGCTGGTCCAGACAGCTGCCATCCTGCTCTATTCCGGATTATCGGAATCCTATGAAAATTATGAAATTAAATCTGCAGAAATTGCCAGAAAAATCCTTCCTGAATTTGGCTTCGATGATCGCCAGATCGACCGTATCAGTAACCTGATCCTCTCCACCAGGGAACCATTCCTGCCCCAGAACAACCTCGAAGCAATTCTGATCGATGCTAAAATGGAATACCTGGGCAGAGAAGATTATTTAACCCTGGTTAAATTACTGTTCCTGGAGATGAAAAATAACCTCAGGGATCTCTCCATGGAAAAGTTTACCAGGCAACAGGTTGCTGTATTGCAAGATTTTAACTATTTCACCGTTGCCGCGCAACGTCTACGCGAAATCAGCCCCAAAGAGCAGGTCAAAAACCTGGAATCCTGGAAATAAGATGTAAAACATCACTATAAAACATCTTTTCAGGATTGTAGAACAGATGGCGAATCACTACATTTGGATGCTAATCTAACACACTTTTAAGGAATGAGTACCGACTGGAAAAATCTGGGTTTTGGCATCAGTAAAACCGACTATAATGTACGCTGCTATTACAGGGACGGCAAATGGGGGGAGCTGGAAGTTTCTTCATCATCTGAAGTCAGCATGCATATAGGAGCAACATGTTTACATTATGGACAGCAGTCGTTCGAAGGATTGAAAGCATACAGGGGAAAGGACGAGCGAATCCGGCTTTTCAGATATGATGAAAATGCAAAACGGATGGCTAATTCAGCCAAAGGGATTATGCTTGCTGAAGTTCCACAATCAATTTTTCAGGGTGCCATTGAAAAAGTTGTAAAACTGAATGAACACTATGTGCCTCCCTACGGTACTGGTGCCTCATTGTATATACGTCCTCTATTGATTGGCACGGGACCTGAGGTAGGCGTCAGGCCCTCTAAAGAGTACCTCTTTATGGTTTTCGTTATGCCTGTGGGCCCTTATTTCAAGGAGGGATTTAAGCCGGTGGATATCCTGATTACCAGGGAACACGACAGGGCAGCCCCTCTTGGCACAGGACATTTAAAGGTGGGGGGTAATTATGCAGCCAGCATGACCTCTGTTGCCAAGGCACACGAAGCCGGTTATGCCACAACCCTCTACCTGGATGCCAGGGAAAAACGGTATATTGATGAATGTGGTCCGGCCAACTTCTTTGCCATTAAGAATAATACCTATATCACGCCCGATTCGGCTTCAGTATTGCCTTCCATTACAAATAAAAGCCTTCAGGAGATTGCCAAAAGTATGGGAATGAAAGTGGAAAAAAGACCAATCGCAGTAAGTGAACTTCCCGATTTCGAAGAGACAGGTGCTTGCGGAACCGCAGCTGTGATCACACCTATCAGGAAAATTGTGGACCCGGATAAAAAGCAAACCTTTACTTACGGCGACGGATCAAATCCCGGACCGATTACCACCAAACTGTACGAAGAACTGATTGGAATCCAGTACGGTGATGTGGAGGACAAACATGGATGGATCACCATTCTTGACTGATGTTCA
>JBBDIE010000198.1:0-1622 GCA_040880545.1 Bacteroidales bacterium
CCCATCACCTTCTCTCTGAACTCCCGTGCAAAGGGGTATTTCTGGTTGGGAATGAACTGGGTAAAGCAGAGGATCACCATATTGTTTGCCGGATCGGCCCAGAACGCGGTGGAGGCCATTCCCGACCAGTGGTAGGTACCGGACTCAAGGTTCACCGAGCCGCCAAGCCCGTAACCTATCCCTTCCTGATAAACGACCCCTTCCGGGAGCTGGTCGGACATCATCAGTTTCACCGTCTTTTCATCCAAAATTCTTACCCCGTTCAGTTCCCCGCCGTTCACCAGCATCTGTCCGAATTTTCCATAGTCCTCAATGGTGGAAACCAGTCCGCCACCGCCTGAGAACAGGGTAACCGGGTTGATCACACCTTCGGTCCATAATGGCACAGGCGCCAGTTCACCCTGGTCATAGTCCAGCACATAAATTTTGGCCAGCCTCTTCTGGTCAGCTTCCGGAACCCGGAACCCGGTATCATCCATTCCCAGTGGTTCAAAAATTTTGGTCTTAAGGAATTCATCAAATGGCAAACCGGAAAGAATTTCCACCAGGTAGCCTGCCACATCAATGGAAATAGAGTATTCCCACCGACTGCCGGGTTGGTATTTGAGCGGAAGCCCGGTCATTCGTTTCGAAAACTCTTCCAGTGAATTCAATTCCCACAGGTTCGGCTCCATAGCCTGGTACAAGGAATCCACATAACTGTAAGGATCCCATCCATAAGTGAATCCCGCTGTATGGGTCAGCAAATGCCGGATGGTTATAGGCTCGTTCTGGGGGATGAATACGGGCGGGTCGGTGTCGGTAAGGTACACCTCCGTCTCTTCGTATTCCGGAAGGTAATTGGCCACCGGATCATCCAACAGAAATTTTCCCTCTTCATACAAAATCATTAATGCCGCCGTTGTAACTGGCTTGCTCATGGAGAAGATCCTGAAGATCTGGTCCTCCTGCATCTCCACTTTGCCCTCCAGATCAGCATACCCATGCAGCGATCGGTACGCCACCTCTCCGTCCTTTAAAACCAACGCGGAAATTCCGGACAATTTAGCTTCATCGATGTATTGCTGTAACCTCTCTTTGGCAGCAGTAAGAGAATCTGACGACAATCCCAGCTTTTCTGGTGTGACGCGCCCTGATCTGTCGGAGCAGGATGCCAGAATCAGTACAATGACCAACGATCCAAGGCAATTTTTTAATGTATTATTCATGGTGAAGAATTTTATTTGCAGACGAAAGTTACAAAATATAATGTTACAAATAGTCACGGTTGTACTGCCAAAACTGAGTCAACACATCTACTTCATAAGGAAAGCGCGATTTGGTATGATCCGTCCCGGGGTGCAGACACTTCCTGTCACAAATATTTGCATTTTTTCATAATAATGAGAATATTCTCATTATATTTGTACCTGGAAGGACCAATAATATTGAAAACGATCGATGCCACGCAGGAAGTTACCCAGGAAAATAGTGTCACCACCAGGTTTCAGGGGATTTAAACCATATGGTGTATTTGGAAAACCGAAAAACAGTATTGCTTTGCTGTACGAAGAGTATGAAGCGATCAAACTGGCAGATTACGACGAATTGAACCATCTGGAGGCGAGTAAACTCATGGGTGT
>JBBDIE010000198.1:1722-10153 GCA_040880545.1 Bacteroidales bacterium
TTTCATGAGAATTGCCATGTGGACGACGGCCATGGTGCGGGTCAGAAGGCAGCAGAACTGGTTGTTGAGCTGGGAGCAACGAAGATTATATCAGGGGATTTCGGGCCAAAGGCAAAAGATATCCTGGACGGTCTGAATATTCAGCTGGTGATTGTGGATGATGAAAACTATACGGTAAAAGAGATAATTAAAAGATTGGGGAAGAAGTAATTTCCTGCACTGTTGCTCCGGGGTTATCCAATTCCTGAAGCAAAGTAAAAAGGAACATGGTGTATTAAGCTTCCCCCTATAACAATTAAAATTATCAATCATGCCAGGATTTGACAGAACAGGACCCAATGGTCAGGGTCCGCGAACAGGAAGGGGTTTGGGAAAATGCAAACCCAATGAGACCGAAGAGAACAGCAGCAGTGCCGATTCCCTTGGACAGGGACGAAGGCACCGGTTCAGGGGCAGAAGGGACGGGGGTCCGGGGGCATAACCGGCTTCCGGAATTAACCATCGGGTAGTTGATAATCGTGTTGCGAAATACTGGATAACTCATACTAAAACGTAAAGTAGGGACAAGACATGCCTTGTCTCAGAAACTGTTATAATTAAAATTATGATAAAAAAGATCGTAGTTCCGGCGGACGAAAATGGTCTGCTGGATGCTCATTTCGGACATTGCAGGTACTTCATCATCACGGAGACAGAAGAGGACCGCATTATTGCTGAACATAAATTAATTCCGCCACCCCACGAACCGGGTGTATTGCCTCGGTGGCTTGCCGACCAGGGAGCTACAGATATCATCGCGGGAGGAATGGGACAAAGGGCCATCCAGCTTTTTAATCAGTATGGAGTGAATGTTTTCGTGGGGGCTCCCCGCCTGAGCGCAGCAGAACTTATCGCGGGAATGTTGACCGGGTCCCTTAATTTCGCAGCCAATTACTGTGATCATTGAACCGGAACGGGACGCTGTTGCGTTCCGGTTGTTGTAAAATCTAAATGATGATGAGCTTCTCCATCGCCATTGCATCCGGCAAGGGAGGCACGGGCAAAACCACCGTGGCCGTTAGTCTCTTTAATATACTTTCACGAACATTAAACGTCAAAGTACAATTGATCGATTGTGACGTGGAGGAACCCAACGACACGCTTTTCTTTCCGGACAAGCAGATCATTGGCACAAAAGCAGTCTGTAAATTGATCCCGGTGATCAATAAAGTGGAGTGCTCCTGGTGCCGGCGATGTTCAGAATATTGTGAATTTAATGCCATCGTCATACTCCCCATGGCCGAATATGCAGAAATAAACCCAGGATTATGTCATTCGTGCGGGGCATGCCTGGTTGCCTGCGAAGATGATGCGATCTCAGAAATTTCCAAACCCATCGGGGAGATCAATACATTCGCCCTCTCCGACGGTTCGGTAATCAAAGAGGGAATATTAAAGATTGGTTCGGCCATGCAGACGATGCTCATCAGGGAACTGAAAAAAAATACAAACGAGACGGCTGATATAACCATCTATGATGCCCCACCCGGTACCAGTTGTCCGGCGGTGGAAGCAGTAGCTGATGCAGATTACGTTGTGCTGGTGGCAGAACCAACGCCATTCGGACTGCACGACCTGAAACTTATGACCCGTATAATTACAGGGGCAGGTATCCCTTTCGGGGTGGTGGTGAACAAGGCGGGTCAGGGCGATGATACCCTTTACAGGTTCCTGGAGGAACAACAGATCGAAATCATTGGCAAAATTCCCTTCAGCAGAGATTTTGCTGCGGCTTATGCAAAGGGGGAAATCCACCTGAACCTGCCTTCAGCCATATCTGTGCCACTGGACCAGATTGCCCTTCAACTCACAAAAAGAATTGTATCATGAGGGAGTTGGTAATCCTAAGTGGAAAAGGTGGTACAGGAAAAACCAGTATCACGGCCGCGTTCTCCTCGCTTGCCCAAAATGCTGTATTCTGCGACAGTGATGTGGATGCTGCCAACCTCCACCTGGTATTTGATCCCACTGTGATTGAGACCCATATTTTTGAAGGGGGTTACCTTCCGCAAATTAATAAGGCCCTGTGTAATCAATGTGGAATTTGCACAGATTATTGCAGGTTCGGGGCCATCAAAACGACCCCATTGGGAGAATTATTTGTGGATCCGCTGAAGTGCGAGGGATGCCGGCTTTGTGAACGGGTCTGCCCACCTCATGCCATCACTTCCCAGCGAAGCAATAACAGCCGCTGGTACCTCTCCTCTTCAAGATTCGGTCCCCTGGTGCACGCGGAAATGGGTCCGGGTGAAGATAATTCGGGGAAACTGGTGACGAAACTGCGTAACAAAGCAGCGGCGGTTGCCAGGGTAACAAAAGCGGCCTGGATCATAAACGATGGCCCTCCGGGAATCGGTTGTTCCGCCATAGCTTCACTCACCGGTTCAGATGCAGTGGTTGTTGTTACTGAACCCTCCGCCCCGGGACTCCACGACCTGGAAAGAGTGCTGGAATTAATTGATGGCTTCAGGATTCCCACCTATGCAATTATCAACAAACATGATCTGCATCCTGCATCAACACAACGGATTTCAGCTTTCCTGGAATCAAAAAATATCCCCCTGATCGCTCTGGTACCCTTCTCGGAAAATTTTACAAGTGCTATGGTGAATGGGCAATCGATCATCGAATACGCTCCGGAAAGTGAGATTGCAGGGATACTGACACGAGCATGGGAAAAGCTGTAAACTTCAATACAGTATAATAAATGGCCAGTCAATGGCAAAGTTTTTTTACTGAAACATATAACAAACATTTTCGCCCTTTCTATTTTCCTTTTACCTTTACCCATCTAAACCAACTACCTATGAAAACAAAAATCTTTCTTTTCGCGATTGTACTGGCTGCATGTAATAGTCAGACAGAAATACCGGTAGAAGAGTCGGTTTCACCCGATTTCTATAGAGGATCCTGGGCACTGGATCTTGAATATGACAACAACACAGCAGGTTGGCTGGAGGTCCGCCAGGAAGAGGGCTATCTCGATGCAGAATTACTCTGGCGCTGGGGTAGCGTAACACCGGTGGAATTTATTTTTGTTACCGGAAACCGCTTGGTGGTAACACAGGGAAGGGAAGTGATACGTGAAAGAGATGAGAACGGTGAACCGGTGCGGACCCACCACGCGCTGAACTGGCTTAATATTAAAAAGGTGGGTGAGGATGAAATCTCCGGTACGGGGAATTTTCCGGGAACCGACGGGGTGACTTTCAACAAGGTAAACTTCACAGGAAAACGTATTCCTGATGCAGGGTCTCCCCCTGACCTGAGTTCGTTAACTTATGGAGAACCGGTCAATCTGATTGGTAACAATGACCTTTCGGGCTGGGAACTGCTGGAAGAGGGAGCCGTAAACGGATGGAGTGTGAATAACGGGGTGCTTGAAAACAACCCGGTGCAGGTTGATGGAGAGGAACATAAGCATTACGGCAATCTCCGGACAACAGATACATTTGAGGATTTTAACCTTTCCCTTGAAGTGAATGTACCGGAAGGAAGTAACAGTGGCGTGTACCTCAGGGGTATTTACGAGATCCAGGTTTCAGACAGTTATGGCCGGGAGGCCAACTCCCACCACATGGGCGCATTATACAGCAGGATAGCACCATCGGCCACCGTGGAAAAACCGGCCGGTGAATGGCAGGAGATGGAGATCACCCTCTGCCTGCGACACCTCACCGTGAAGCTTAATGGCACAACCATCATCGACAACCAACCGGTGGAGGGAATTACCGGCGGCGCCATTACCGCCGATGAATTTATACCGGGGCCGATCTACCTGCAGGGCGACCATGGGGCGGTGGCTTACAGGAATATGGTGATCCGGGAAATAGAATAAGATCAAAAATTGATATCTATGTTTAAGGATTTTGTGGAACAATACAGTGATAACTGGCAGCATGTACTGATTCTGTCTGGCATTGCCATCATCGCCGTTCTAATTTTATACTATATCATCATTTTATCCATCCGGCGATTCAGCAGGCGAAAAGACATTAAACTGGATCACCACATCCACAGGAAGTTCAAGAGTCCGTTACTAATCCTGCTTCTTAGTACAACCTTCAGTATTATTCTCACAATAACCGGGGTTGAGAATGATATTACGGGTCACCTGAATCACCTCGTCAACCTGGTTATCATCTTTAGTTTTTCCTGGCTTGCCATTCGCTCCATCGGGTTGGGGAAGGAGTTGATTTTGCAGCGTTATGATTATTACGGGAAGGACAATCTCAAGGCGCGCACGGTATTCACCCAGTTTAATATCATGGAGCGGATCATGATCGCGGTGGTGGTCATTATTGCAGTTATTATTGCACTGATGACCTTTGAAAGCATCCGCAAGATCGGAGTAAGTTTGTTTGCCTCTGCCGGGGTGGCCGGTATCATTCTTGGATTCGCGGCCCAGAAACTGATAGGGAACGTGCTGGCCGGCTTCCAGATCGCTGTGGCACAGCCCATCCGGCTGGATGATGTGGTAATTGTTGAAGGTGAATGGGGAAAAATCGAAGAGATCACCCTCACCTATGTAGTGATCCGAATCTGGGATAAGCGAAGACTAATCGTCCCCACCACCTGGTTCATCGAAAAGCCCTTCCAGAACTGGACGAGGCAGTCGGCAGAGATCATGGGCACGGTCTTTATTTACACCGATTACAACGTTCCGTTCGACAAACTACGGGAGGAACTGACCCGGGTGCTGAAAACAGACGACAACTGGGACGGGAATGTGAACATACTGCAGGTTACCAACGCCACGGAAAAAACGGTGGAGGTACGGGCGCTTATGAGTTCCCACGACTCTTCGGCAGCGTGGGACCTGCGGGTACATGTACGGGAAAAACTGATTGAATATCTTCAGAAAAACTACCCGGATAGTTTGCCCAGGACGAGGCTGGTAATTGAAGGGGAAGGAAAGGAAAAGGGGGAGGAGAGGAAAGAGGATTGAGAATAAGGAGCGTTGCGGATTGCTGGTTAGACGCTGTACCCACAGTGACAGACTTTTATAACCACAGAGGGCACAGTGAACAAGCTTGTAAAGAGTTTTGGGGCAGGGTTTTTTTGAGTCATCCTTGTCCCATCTGATGCATCCCGGTTCAGCCATTTTCTCGTCCCTGACTCCAGGTACTCCTACTGTTTTTTTTAATATCTTTATTCTATAAAACAATCCATTATGAACTCGAACCGTCGTCATTTTTTCCGCAACCTGGGATTGCTGGGGCTGGGAGCTGCAGCGTCCACAAAACTGAATCCACTTCACGCCGCGGATGTGTCAAAGTCCAAAAAACCGGTAAAATTTGAACTGGGTGTTGCATCCTATGGATTACGCGGTCTTTCCTTCGAGGAGATGACTGAGGCGATGGAGATACTGCAGATCAAAAATCTCTCATTGAAAAGCATGCACCTGCCCTTTGAGTTATCCAACAGTGAAATCAAGGAACGGATGAACATATTGCGGGGAGCGGGACTGAACCCGTATGCACCAGGGGTGGTGTATATGAAGTCGGAGCAGGAGGTGCACGACCGGTTCGCATATACTGAAACCGCCGGCATGAATATGATCGTGGCGGTACCCGATTACCATCTGCTGGACCTGGTTGAGAAGAAGATTAAAGAGACCGGCATCCATATTGCCATTCACTGCCACGGTCCGGACAACCTCCCCTACCCTTCGCCCGAAGATGCTTTTGAAAGGATCAGAGATCGCGATCCACGTTTGGGAATATGCGTTGACCTGGCCCATGTATTGCGCAGTAAACAGGATCCGGTACATCAGATGTTGCTGGTGAAGGACCGCATCCTGGATGTGCACATCAGGGATATCGACCGGGCGGACAAAGCCGGGCAGACATGCAGGCCGGGTGCAGGAGTATTCGATTTCGAAGCGTCGCTCAGAACCTTGGTGGAACTGGACTATGCAGGTTTTGTCTCCATTGAATATGAAGCGGAGATGAACAACCCGGTACCGGGACATGCTGAAACCAAGGGATACATCAACGGGGTGATCAGTAATTTATAGTTCGGGGTAGATAAACTGAGGGACCGGATGGTTGGGTCTGCCAACTCAATCATTATCATTCCCCTCACTCAACAAGCTTGGCGGTAAATTCTTTTTCGTCTTCACCCCCAACTCCCGGAGTTTCTCCGCCTGTCCGATCAGGTTCCCCCTTCCGTCCTTCAACTGACCAATGGCAGAATCATAACTCTTCTGCGTCCTGTCGATCTGGGTGCCGAGGCTGGTGAGGTTCTCCACGAATCCCACGAATTTATCGTAGAGTGCCGCTCCACGTTCGGCGATGGCCGCTGCATTCTGGTTCTGGTACTCCCTTTTCCAGAGATCCACGATCATTTTTAGCGCGGCAATCAGGTTGGTGGGACTGATAAAGAGGATCCGCTTTCCATAGGCATAGTGCCAGAGATCGGGATCGTTTTTCAGCGCCAGCATGTAGGCCGGTTCGTTGGGAATGAACATCATCACAAAATCGAGTGATGAGGTGAAGTCCTGGTAATTTTTGGCGCTCAGTTCATCAATGTGGTTTCGCATGGACTCCAGGTGCGCCTTCAGCGAAAGTTGTTGTATATCGGGATCATCCGATTCGGAATACCTGGTGTAGGCGGTAAGCGAAACCTTTGAATCGATGATCACCTTCCGGTCGTCGGGATAGGCAATCACCACATCGGGCTGCATCTTCTTTCCCTGCTCGTTTTTCAGCATATTGCCATCCTCATCCCTGAGAAAACTCTGCACAAAATATTCCCGGTCCTTTTCCAGTCCGGACTGTTCCAGGATCTTCTCCAGAATCATCTGGCCCCAGTCGCCCTGCGCCTTTGAACTTCCACGCAATGCCCTGGTGAGATTGTTCGCCTCCTCACTCACCTTCTTATTCAGCTCAACCAGCCGTTCCAACTCCTTACCCAGGGAGAAGCGCTCCTTCGACTCCTTATCGTATACCTCTTCCACCTTTTTCCTGAACGTTTCGATGTTCTCCCCCAGTGGTTTGAGGATGATCTCCAGGTTATCGCGGTTCTGCCTGGTGAACTTCAATGTCTTATCATCCAGGATCTTGTTGGCGATATTTTCAAATTCGGTATTGAACTTTTTTCCCAGCGCTTCGATCTCCTTTTTCTGGGTATCCAGTTTCTCTGCCAGTGCCCTGTTATCGGCCTGCAGCACCGCTGTCTGTTTGTTCAACTCATTATATGCGTCGGTTCGTTTATTCACCTCTCCCTTTAACTCTTCAATCTCCTTTTTCAGGTTACCGTTCACCTCCGTGGCTGATTCGATACGTGCCATGTACATGGCATTATCGTTGGAGGCACGGCTCAATTCCCCGGAAATCCTTTCAAATTCCTCTCTGGATATTGCTTTTGATCTTGCAAGGAGTGTTGCGATAATGTACCCTGCTGTGCCACCTATTGCAAGGCCCGAAATAATATAAATGAGTTCCATGAGATAAGATCAGGTAAAAATATTTATCGATTCAAGATAATGAATAATCAGCATAAAACAGTGCAAATTCGTGTCATTCGTGTTTCATGTACAGACAGTGGAACCAACCGGCCCCTGGGTGAATTCCCCTGGCCTACTCTGCTGCAGTCTCCTGTTTTTCTACTATATCTTTTCGCAAAAAATAGACCGGCATACCGATGGTTTCGTCGAAAAATTCATCGTACACTTCAAATCCAACATAGCGGTAAAGTTTTAGCAACTTTTCCACCGTGGTTTCAATCAGTATCGGGATGCCCTCTTCCCGGGCCAGGTTGTTCAGGTGGTCCCTGATATCTGCCAGTCCGCGTATACTGGTTACCCCGGGATCGCTGCCCAGGATCCAAACATAGATGTAATCATCCAGATCGGGACGGCGGCTCTCCACGTATTTTTCACGTTTCGCGGTTTCGATCAGCTTGCCCATCTTTATGGTCCGGAGAAACATCTTCCCATAGTTCAGGTGGTCCGCCAGCGATTTTTTGTATTTACTTTTCTGCCAGTATACAATGGCCGTGGTTTTGTCTTTAGAAAGATATATTCCATTGAATTTCACAGCCAGGTCGTAAGCGTATGCCGACATGATCTTCAGCCGCTTTTCTGTTTTGCCCTTCCGGAGAATGGGCCTCAGGCGGTCGCTTTCACGGAATGCACCCGCCATGATATCAAGAAGTATTTGTTTATCAGGGTTTGCCATAGGGAATAAAAATAGGTAATAAAAGTCAGGATAGAAAATATTTGAAAGGGGGAGAGGGAGCAGGTGTTTCATTGAAAGGGCCGCTACGGGCCAATGCGCGAGGGCCGGACGATTTCAGATGGCCCCGAAAATTGCGTACCTACGATCGGTTCTTCTTCAAATACTTCAACAACCCTCCCTCCATCAGTACCTTCCGTTGGCGGTTGGTC
>JBBDIE010000199.1:0-1748 GCA_040880545.1 Bacteroidales bacterium
TTTCGTCTGTCCGAATACATTGGTGATTCCCATCAAGGCAATCACTGACATCATTAATACTGCTTTTGTTTTCATCTTTTTACTGGTTTTAATTTATATTCAAATTATTGCTGTTTAGTACCCTGGAATAGCATTGTTCCGTCATCCGTACTAAACGTATATCCAAAGGAATGTTGTTCCATGTTGAAACCTCCGAAATGCTCATCACCTTCCGAATGTTCATCGTCGAGGTGGTGCATCCATTCTGTCTCATCATTCATCATATCCCCCATCATTCCGCCCATGTGACCGGAACCTAATATGTGACCGTACTTATGTTCGAATTGCTCAGCGGTGAAGCATACATATACACTGTCATGGTGGGTATAATAATTTATATTAAAAGTTGTGTCAAAATCACCTCCGTAACAATGAATTTCAATCAGACTTTCACCAACGGCAGAAACTTCTGCTGATGCTTCTACGGTATCAACAGGGACTATTTTCTTCGCTGTATTTTCGGGTATTACATTGCGGCTGAGGGTTCCATAGTAGGCGCCTTCAATTGTTACGGAGGTTGAATTTTCCTTTTCACATGCTGTTATTATGACGCCGACTGATACAGCAATCATCATGGTTATTATTATTTTCATCATGGCTTAATACTTTGAAATTTAATGAATTGTATCATGTGTCTCCCCACATGTCAGCATCATATCACCGAAATAGGGATTTCGTATCTCACTGGTTTTACTGAGCCAGTTGGCCCCCTTGTCATTATTGGCCATGGGACAGTACTGTACATAGAGGGTATCCGCGGAAGTTCCGAATGAACGGGAGAGTGCGATCATCGCATCTGATATTTCCTTGTAGGCAGCTCTTAGTTTTTCGATGGAGTTGTAATGAGCCACATGCTCAAGTGCACTTTCAAGATTTGCCGCATGGTCCATCCAAATGTTATGGGCATCATCCTTGAACAGTTTCATATTTATCTCTCCGAGTGCATCTTTCATTTCGATACCAGCCTCTGAGGCTTTTTTAAAGTTATCGTTAGCAAGGTTTTCGGTCAAATCCAGGTAGCTGTTATACAGAGGCTTCAGTGCTTCCCGGGCAGTTTCAGTAATTGTCACAATCGACTTATTTACAGGCTCTTGTGTGGTTGTTTCCATTTCCATTGGAGTGCCACTCCCATGGTCATGGCCTGTCATTTTCACGCCACCTTCCGGGCTCATCATACTTGCTTTTCCGGCCAGTTGTGCAGAGGCATCTATGCTGAATGTACCGCTGACAGCTATCTCTTCGCCTTCTTCCAGGCCGCTTTCAATAATATAACTGTCTCCCAGTGAAGGCCCCAGGGTCACTTCACGCATGATGAAGTTCACCCCCTGGTCCGTGGTGGATTTTATATACACGATTGAACGTTTTCCGGTCCACATCACGGCAGATTTTGGCACAACTACCGGGTGAGCTGTCCGGTTCAGTCCGGCTTTCACTACTCCTGAAACAAACATTTCCGGTTTAAGTTTAAGCGAGCGGTTACTGAATTCGATCCTTGCTTTGGCTACCCTGGTTTTAGGGTCGATTACAGGGTCAAGATAGGAGATGGTTCCATTAAATTCTTCCCCGGGAAGAGAGGCAACAGTGAAACTCACCTGGTCCCCTTTCTTAATCCATGATATGTCTGATTCGTAAACGTCAAACAGGATCCACACCCTCGAAAGATCGGCAATTTCATAAATGGCAACTCCTTTTTGGATATAATCTCCGGT
>JBBDIE010000200.1:0-9930 GCA_040880545.1 Bacteroidales bacterium
GTGTTGAGTTTCACAAATGGTTGAAGAAACAATGCGGGCAAAATCTTCATATATGTAAAGAACGCTATTACTCTTCTTTCAGTAAAATATCAAGCTCCTCGCTTAAAGCTTTCAGATCTTCTTCCAAAGATACGAAATTTTGTTTTGATTCACAATCCAAAAGCTGTATCACAAATTGTAAGGCGGCCATGGCCAGGAAATCCTGGGGATCTTTATCAGTATACCTCTGCTTGTACTGTAAAAGCCTGTCATTGATTAGTTTAGCTGCCTTCCTTATTTTCTCTTCTTCACGTCTTTCTATTTTCAGGGGATAGAACCGTTCTGCTATTTGAACCTTTATAGCCAATTTTTCATCCATCTATCCCAGCTTATCTGTTTAAAAGAGCAATACACTTATCAATCTCCCGCACTATCTTATTAATCTGCAACTTTGCTTCCTGAGGCTCCCCGTTCTCTGAAACGAAGGCCTTTGAAAGCTTGAGCGTATTGTTTTGTTGTTTTAGTTCATTTATTTTCAATTCATTTTCCCTGATTCTCTTTTCCAGGTCCTGATTTTCGGTTACTATGGTCGAAATGGATTGCCTCTGTGCTTCCAGTTTTTCAGCCAGTAACCGAACTTTTTGCTTTAATTCATCAACTATATAGACCTGATTAAAACTCATGTAACAGAGGTATTGTTCTTACAAAGATAAGACTGTTTTTGTTAAAATGAAATAGCGTGGGGAGATTACTGCAAGGGTATAAAAAAGGGCCGTCATCTTTCAATGTCTGCTGTAAATGATAACCTTCAGCAACCCCGGGCTTCATGGTAGCAAAGGTGTCGGTATCTTTCAACTTGTCAGTGCCTGCAAGAAAACTTCAATAGCTACATTATGCCCCACTTCAAAACAATCATCACATGCCTTGCTCTTAACGCTTTCCTGTCAGTGACGACAACAATTTATGCGATTTCTTTCTGACAAGTTTACAATATTAGGTGGCTGTGAAATTATATATTATATTTTTGCATGATATTTTGAATTATTCATGAGAAAAATTTTACTTTATATCTGGCTGGTATTACTACCTGTTTCAGTCGTAAGCCAACAAAAGGCTGATTTCCGGCCTCCTCTTGATATTCCGCTTGTTCTGTCGGGGAATTTCGGGGAATTGCGAACGGATCATTTTCATTCCGGTATTGACTTTAAAACCCAGGGAGTATCAGGGCACAAGGTATTTGCCATTGAATCGGGTACCGTTTCAAGGATCAAGGTCCATCCAGGAGGGTACGGTAAAGCATTGTATGTTGATCATTCCAATGGCTTTACTTCGGTTTATGGACACCTGTCTTCTTACAGCCCTGCCATTGAAAAATATATAAAAGATATCCAGTATCAAAGAAAATTACATGCTGTAGATGTCTTCCCAAAGGCCGGGGAACTATTTGTTGAGAAAGGGGATGTGATCGCATTGTCAGGAAATACGGGTAGCTCGTCCGGACCCCATCTTCATTTCGAGATCAGGCGCACTGCAGACCAAAGACCCCTGAATGGACTGTTTTTCAATTTTCCAATTCCTGACAACAAGCCACCCGAGATCAGTAAATTAGTTATCTATCCGGTAGGAGATAATGCCCATGTTGCAAATTCCTCTTCCCCGTTAATTATTGAACCAACGAGTCATGGAAGTAATTACCAGGTCAACAGGAAAGAGACCATTCAGGTATTTGGTAAAATAGGTTTCGGGATTGAGGTTTACGATTACCTGGATGGAGCATGGAACCGATGTGGTATCTATTCCATAGAGCTGCGGGTTGACGGAAAACAGTATTTTTATTCTGAAATGGATGAATTTTCCTTTGCAGAAAGTAGATTTATCAATGCCCATATCGATTATTTCCATAAAAAAGAGAAACAAGGCACAATACAGCGTTTATATAAATTACCCTATAATAATTTGAGCATTTATAAGAAAATGGTCAACGAAGGCCTTGTGGAAATTACCGACACACTTCTTCATGAAGTCGTCATTACGACTACCGACAGCTATGGTAATACTTCCCGGTTAAGTTTTAATTTCCAGGGATCGGGATCCGCCCAGCGCCTGATGATGAGGAAAGATTTTGATGGACCCGTTTTATCCTACAATGCACTCAGTGGATATTCCAACAGAAATATTCAACTTTCCTTTCCTTCTTATTGTTTTTATGAGGATGTCCCTTTTACCTTTGCCCGTACCAACGGACGTCATGATCTCTTTTCAGATCTGTATCATCTCCATAAGGAATCCACACCGGTTCACAAAAGTTTCAGCATAGCAATTACCCCGAATAAAATTCCGGAGAAAAACAGGGATAAGCTATGTATTGTAAAAATTGAAGAAAAAGACGAAATATCGTTTGCAGGAGGTACGTTTGAAAATGGCATGGTATCCGGTACCCTCAGGAGTTTCGGCAAGTATGCAATAGCTATCGATACGATCCGTCCTACAATCACTGCGTTGAATATATACCCGGGAAAGGATGTGACCATGCAGTCAGATGTCAGATTCAGGATTAGTGATAACCTTTCAGGCATAGAATCATACAATGGATATATTGATAACCAGTGGGTATTATTTGAATATGATCCTAAAAACGATCTGCTTTTTTATGAATTTGACTACAGGTTTTCAAATACCGGAAAAAATCACGAACTTGAAATTCATTTAAGTGATCCGAAGGGAAATAAAACAGTTTACCATACAACCTTTTATCGATAATTTTTTATGCCGGATTCTGATAATCATCTTGTTCTCGGACTAATGTCGGGCACTTCACTTGATGGTGTTGACCTGGCATTATGTAACTTTAATTACGCAAAAAACGGTACCACCTGGCGGCTACTGGCAGCTGAGACGATCCCCTACCCTTACTACCTGAAGGAGAAACTCGAGGATGCATTATCCATCAGTCCCAATGATTTGCATCACCTTGACCAGGAAGTGGGAAAATTTTATGCCTCAAGGATTTTGCAATTCAATAAAAGTCATGACCTTAAACCGGAGTTGATTGCATCGCACGGACATACGATATTGCATCAGCCTGACAAGGGAATTACGCTTCAGATTGGCGATGGCGACATCATGGCCAGGGAAACCGGGATCGTGGTGATAAATGATTTCAGGTTACAGGATATTTCCAAGGGCGGTCAGGGTGCTCCCCTGGTTCCCATTGGAGATAAGGATTTATTCGGGGAATATGAATTCTGCCTGAACCTGGGTGGAATTGCCAATGTATCTTTCGATCATGAGGGAAAACGAATTGCATGCGATATTTCACCCTGTAATATGGCTTTAAACACCATCGCTTCCTGGATCCAGATCGATTTTGACAACAAAGGGACACTCGCTTCCAGGGGAACTGTACACGCCGATTTGCTGAAACGGCTAAACTGCTTAGAATATTACAGTAGTCCACCCCCCAAGTCGCTGGGTAAAGAGTGGTTTGTTCGTAAATTCCTCCCGGAAATCAGAAAAACGGAGATTAAAATTGAAGATGCGCTTTGCACTGTCAATACGCACATTGCCGAACAAATTTC
This sequence comes from Bacteroidales bacterium, assembly GCA_040880545.1. Classification (GTDB taxonomy): domain Bacteria; phylum Bacteroidota; class Bacteroidia; order Bacteroidales; genus M55B112. The sequence goes on from JBBDIE010000200.1 coordinate 3,558, forward strand.
GGGTTTTATAAAACAATATGTAAGACCGGGTTCCAAAACATTGGTAACCGGAGGGGGGGCCTTCAACGAATATCTGATAGCTCTGTTAAAAAACAAATGCATCGCTGAACTGTTTATACCTGACAAGAAACTTGTGAATTTTAAAGAGGCGGTGGTTTTTGCCTATCTCGGTCTGCTGAGAATGAAAAATGAAATAAATGTCCTGTCATCAGTTACAGGGGCAAGATCCGACACTTCTGCTGGTATAATTAATTATCCAAATGAATAATATGGAAAATTTTATTGCATACAATCCAACCAGGCTACACTTTGGTAAAGGTGTGGTAGAAAACCTTGGAGCCGCAGCGGCAGACCTTGGTAGAAAGGCCCTACTGGTTTATGGCAAGGGGTCGGTACTTCGAAATGGCAGTTATAACGATACGGTTAATCAACTGAAACAGCAAAACATTACTGTTACTGATTATAATGGCATCAAGCCAAATCCGGTGGTAACAGCCGTGGATGAAGCTGTATCGCTGGGGATCGATCAGAAGGTGGATATGGTGGTTGCTGTTGGTGGCGGAAGTGTCATAGATTCAGCAAAAATAATAGCAGTTTGTATCGCTGAAAAAGTGAAGGGATGGGATGTCATGACAGGGAAACACGAACCCCTGTCATCCAAACCGCTGATTGCGGTACTAACACTTGCTGCCACAGGAACAGAGATGAACCCCACATCGGTATTACAAAACCATGATACAGATCAGAAAATTGGTTTTAAACATCCGGTTATGTTTCCAGTGCACTCTTTCCTTGATCCGACCTATACACAAAGTGTACCCGCCAATCACACAGCCTATGGCATTGTTGACCTTATTTCTCACTCGCTTGAAGCCTGGTTTGGCCGGGGTGATGCACACCTGTCTGACCGATTTGTGCTCTCCATTATCAGGGAGGCCATGGAGACAGGTCCGGCACTAATGAATGATCTGACAAACTATACCCTCAGGGAGCGGATCATGTGGGCAGCAACCAATGCGCTGAATGATACAACCATGCATGGCCGGGTTTCGGGCGATTGGGCAGTACACGGTCTCGGACATACACTTTCGTACCTGTATGATACAGCCCATGGAGCAACCCTGTCTGTTTTTTACCCAGCCTGGATGCGTCACATTGGGGCCAAACACCCAAAAAGAATCATCCAGTTAGGAAATGCATTGTTTGGTGTGGAGACCGTGGAAGAGACTGCTGCCCGGTTTGAAACATTTTTTAAACAACTTGGCAGTCCTGTAAAAGCTGAAGAGGCAGGCATTTCAAATGACAGGAGTGGAGAGATAGTTCAGTTGATGAACAAACAGCGGGTTTCGGGACTGAATTACAACCTGACTGAAGCAGAACGGAAAGCGATCGTAGAGCTGATCATGGACTGAAAATCAGCCGAATCAGAAAATCAAGCAGAATAAAAGGTCTGTAAATTTACCTGTTTCAGAAACTCAAATGCAAAAGTCAAAAAAAGGGTATCTCAGCTGAGACACCCTTCTCTTTTCAAACTACTAACTAAAACTACCAACTAAACTACTATCCTAAACTTATATTATTATTTTTCCTTCAATTTTTAATACCGCAAAAATAGTATGCTTTTTCAACATACAAATTAATTTAATGTTAAATAATCTTAAATTTAATAATTTGACATTTTTTTTAGATTCTACCCCCATAATTATTAAGAATCAGGTTTGTAATTTTTAAAAATATTATATTACCCCCATTAAGTAAGTGTATCGCTGGCTTGAATAATAATTTGGCGAATTATAATAGCAGGTATTTCCTGCATACTGGATGTTTAAGAATATAAATGCTTGTTTCTTCTTTCTAAAAATGATTTCTTTAAGCTGTTTTTCGAATAAATCTATTGCATACAATTAAAACAATCCGATAATGAAAAGACTGATTTTTGCTGCAATTACTGCAGGGCTTTTACTGCTTCACAGCAATACATGGTCCTGCACGAATTTCCTGGTAACCCCGGGAGCCTCGGTTAACGGTACCTCCATGATCACTTACGCGGCCGATGCGCATGTATTATATGGAGAGTTGTATTTCAGTCCGGCTGCCGACTATCCGGAAGGTACCATGTTGAGTATTTATGAATGGGACACCAACAAATTCCTGGGACAGATCAGGCAGGTAAGGCACACTTATTCGGTAGTTGGCAATATGAATGAGCACCAGGTGGCCATTGGGGAAACAACCTATGGTGGCCGTAGTGAACTCAGGGACACAACGGGGATTATCGATTACGGAAGCCTGATTTATATTACACTGCAGCGGGCAAAGACGGCCCGGGAGGCCATACATATTATGGGAGAACTGGTGGCGGAATATGGATATTACAGTTCCGGGGAGTCCTTCTCGATTGCCGATCCCAATGAAGTGTGGATCATGGAACTCATTGGAAAAGGCACGGAGATGGTCACAAAGGGCCGTGGTAAAAATGCTGTAACCTACAATAAAAATAAAGGGGCAGTTTGGGTAGCGGTAAAAATTCCCGATGGTTACGTATCCGGGCATGCAAATCAGGCACGGATACAGCAATTTCCACTGAACGATCCGGAAAATTGTATTTATTCACCGGATGTGATAGAATTTGCACGTGAAAAAGGATATTACTCAGGAAGTGACGAAAATTTCAGTTTTTCTGACACCTATGCCCCGGTTGACTTTGGGGGCGCAAGATTTTGTGACATGCGGGTCTGGTCCTTTTTCAAGGATGTGAATGACAACATGGGACAGTATTTTTCCTATGTCAAAGGTGAAGACCTTTCCAACAGGATGCCGCTTTATATCAAACCCAACAGGAAAATCTCCAATTACGACCTGATGAATTTCATGCGCGACCACCTGGAAGGAACCGAACTGGACATGACACAGGATGCCGGTGCCGGTCCTTTTGGACTCCCCTATCGCTGGAGACCGCTTTTTTTTGAAGTGGATGGTAAAACTTATTGCAATGAACGAGCCACTGCAACCCAACAAACCGGCTTTTCATTTGTAGCAGAGAGTCGTAGCGGAATGCCGGATATCATTGGTGGAATTCTATGGTTTGGCGTGGATGATGCAGCTTCATCGGTATATGTACCTATGTATTGCGGCATGACCATGGTGCCTGAAACCTTTGCAGTTGGAAACGGCGACTTGCTAACCTATTCCGATAATTCCGCTTTTTGGGCATTTAATTTTGTTTCGAATTTCACCTATCTGAGATACGATTTGATGATGGAGGATGTTAGAAAAAAACAGAATTCACTTGAGAAGGGATTTATTGAAAAAGTACAGCAGGTTGATGAAAAAGCACTGAAACTCTATGAAGATGATCCGGAAAAGGCAAGGGCCTATGTTACTAATTTTTCAGTAAATGCCGGGAACTATACAGTTGCAGAATGGAAAAAACTGGGGCAGTATCTCCTGGTAAAATATATGGATGGTAATGTCAAACGCGAAAAGAACGGACAGTTCTTACGCAATGCCTACGGTTATCCGGCAGGACCTGAATCTCCCGGATATTCAGATGAATGGAAGCGTAACGTGGCAAAAGAAACAGGTAATAAACTGCTGGTTCCTGAGGAACAGTAATTCATGTTTCACTGCATTGAGAGACCGAAAGATAATTTGTTAATAATTCTTAGAATATATACAAATTATTTCCTAATTTTGCGACCTGTTAAAATAACAGGTTTACACATAAATGATTGAGCAATGAATTTAATGGATGTAGTAAAAGAGAACTACGCGACAGAAAACAAGCTGCCTGAATTTAATGCAGGAGATACCATAACCGTACATTATAAAATCAAGGAAGGAAATAAAGAGCGTATCCAGCAGTTTCGTGGTACTGTTCTTCAGCGGAGAGGAAGCGGAAACACGGAGACTTTTACTGTACGTAAAATGTCCGGTAACGTAGGTGTTGAGAGAATATTCCCTTCTGCATCACCCTTTATTGACAAAATTGAAATAAATAAGCGTGGCCGTGTTCGTCGTGCAAGGATCTTCTACCTGAGAAACCTTACCGGTAAACGTGCACGTATCCAGGAGAAGAAATTTTAAGGAAGATAGGCGCGGATTCCGGGTTTATGGGAAGTTTTTCTTGCAGACTTGGGGATTTTTTGGACCAGTAGCTCAACTGGATAGAGTACCTGACTACGGATCAGGAGGTTGGGGGTTCGACTCCTCCCTGGTTCACCGAAATTTAAGCAGTTACATTAGTGTAGCTGCTTTTTTTATGGGATACAACCTTGTAGCTCAATCCCGAATTTCATGGAAGCTCCGCTTCCCTGGAAATTCGAGGATCCTCGAAAAATATGCAAATTGAAAATTTGCTATTTTTCGGGACTGGATAGAGTACCTGACTACGGATCAGGAGGTTGGGGGTTCGACTCCTCCCTGGTTCACTTTGTAAACCATGTAAATGGCTATATTTTAGCACTTTACAGGGTTTTTTAATTGTTTGTTGTATAGTTTTAGGTACAGTCAGAAAAAGTAATAATATGTTTTAAAACTTTTTTTCAACCTGTATATCATATACGATGATTAATCCTTTTTTGGATTTCTTTAATGCCTCCTTGTTTATTACCCCCTCTCCCAGCCTCTCCGCAAATTTCAGTTCTTTATAGTTCATAAACCTCCCCCGGAAGGCTTTTATATCAGCATCAATCTGATATCTTTTTGAATGTCTACTTCATAAAGTAACAAGTTGTTTAATCGAATAAAGCCATTGATTAAGTCGACATCAGATTCGGTCAAGTCAAACCATTCCCCCCCTAATATGCTTTTGATGAAATATTTTGTGTATTTTTTTTCCATTTTTAAGGGTTCTTCAACCCTGTAGACTTTAACTAAATCTAATTCTAGCGTAGATGCAACTGAAATGTTGGTATATCTACTTTTATAATTTGTCGCATACCCAATTTTAAAGCCCGCAGAGCTTCTTATTACATAAATAAAACCCTCTTCTTTCATAATCTGAAGAAATCTATTTTAGTTGAATTACACTGAGAATTCCAGACGCGAATATCTGAAAGGGACAGAAATATCGCTACACAAAAACTTTAGCTTAAATCAAAATAAATTTTAAGTAGATCCAAATTCTTTTCTTTCATTAAATTATAATTTTGACCGTATTTGCTTTTCACTTGACCTATTTCTTTTTCTGAAAGTCTAAAAGCCGTGCAAAAAACAGGCTCGCCAATACAATCCATTTGCAACGCCTTCATGCTAAAATCATGAAAACCATAACCAAGTATAAACCTCTGGTCTGCATCTCTAAATCTTGGAACTATATCAAATTCTTCCAAAAATCAATTCCTGCCCAATCACTTGGACCTGATCATTGCTTAAATCTCCAATGAAACTCTCGATTTTTGCATCATCCTGACGAACAAACAGGGAAATGGAACCATTCATTTTCTCCACTTCTTGTCTTGCACGCTGAAAAAGAAATTCGATCTCTTGTTCTGAACGGCCACTCCCTAAGGTTTTTAGCACTCGATAATGTCCCCTTTCCTTGGAAACTATCTGAATGCTGTAGCTGCCACTCCTATTCTTGTTTTTTCTAATAAAGACCACAAATACCCTTTGCAGCACCCAATTTAGAAAAACCATATTTGAATATCAAATCGTTACAGCAGTTTGAGTGTCTCGTGCGGAAAACAGGAGAACATTGGTTTAATCCAAATGAAGGAGCAACAAATGAAACAGGGTTTACTGCTATAGGAGAAGGATTTCATTATCTTGATGGATCATTTACTGAGCTAAAGGTTAGAGGGTGTTTTTGGAGTTCTACGGAATCTGATAGTCTAAGAGCATGGTATAGACTGATGGTTTTTTCCGATTATGATATTGGCCGATATTATGATTATAAAAATGCTGGATTTTCTGTGAGATGCATTAAGGATTAAATTAAGCTTTGCTTTATTTTTAATCATTAACTCTGATTATTAATTATCACTCTTTTTCTGTTATTCGATTTTTAGCTGTGGTTAAAATCCAGTGATCTTTTCAATTTGTTCGTTCATTGTGGCCTTGTTAGACACACCAACAGAGCTGCCTTCAAGGTTTCCTCTTTATTATTTTCTCAATTGACATAACGATTGTTTTATATTTTAATATTCAATGATGGTCTGAACCATTGCGGAATGCGTGCTAATGATCCCAGTAAATATCAAATTATTTAGTCATTGTTATTATCCCGGAGTTGATTTCTGATCTGCTTCACAATGCAATCGTTTAACAGGTTGCTTTCTACTGTTTATAGTAAAATTGCAAACTACTTGTAACTCCTGATCCTGTTTGATGTTTTATGATGCCCAGGAAAAACGAAAAAATTTCGGTAAAC
>JBBDIE010000201.1:0-9924 GCA_040880545.1 Bacteroidales bacterium
TGAAAGAGAAATTCAAAAAGTGAATTTCCAGATAGTGGCCGGACCCTGCAAACAGGGTCCGGCACTTTTATTTGCAACTCCCTATATAGCCTGACCATAAAATAGAGAGGCTGTATCAGAATGTTCAAAATCATCGTAAGAGTCTTTGTATTTAACCACTGAGGAAGTCTGAAACGGGATTCAGCCGGGATTACGCAGATTAAGTGAATTCGAATGATGATGACCCAAAAATCAAGCTTCCCGGCTTATCTATTGCCATGTGTAACCCAGCTATTGTATAAAACCATTTACACCAAAAAACCGAACGACCAACCCAATCCATTGCCATGAATACCGCGTCTACCAGCTACCCTATTTGAAATTGGCTATTGAGATCTTGCGTTTAATTATATCCACTACCCCATCATTCCAAGTACGCTAAGTACGCCTTAAGGCACCTGGATGTCTGATAACATACGCTTTCCTTTTATAGGTGCGACTCAATTTTTGTAATTTTAAAAGGTATTTCTTTAGTGAATACAATTTATCAGGAGTAGGTATTTCTGGTAAATAGTGGCAAGTATGTGTTAAAGAGATTCGTATAACAATAAATCCCAGCAATATGAAAGAAAAAAGTATAGAATTACTAAACAGAGCTGTGGCTGATGAACTATCAGCTGTCCATCAGTACATGTATTTCCATTTTCACTGTGATGACCAGGGTTACGATCTGCTGGCAAATTTGTTCAGGAAAACAGCCATTGAGGAGATGATCCACATTGAACAACTGGCTGAACGGATTTTGTTTCTGAAAGGTGAGGTAGAACTTACCGCTTCGGAGAAAGTAAAAAAAAATCATACTGTGGCTGATATGCTGGAAATGGCCACCAGGATGGAGGAATCCAGCGCCAATGATTATAATAACTGGGCCAATGAGTGCTCATCCAATGCAGATTCTGTGTCTAAAAAGTTGTTTGAAGCGCTGGTGGAAGATGAGGAACGTCATTTCGATCAATACGGGGATGAGATGGAAAATATGAAAAAATTTGGAGACAATTATCTAGCTTTACAATCGATTGAAAGAAGCAAAAACATCTCGGCAGGCAAAAGTGGGGAATGACCTTAAAGAGCCACCGTACAATCATCACCCAGTGATACAATGAAAGCAGGCCCATTAAATTGTGGTCCAAATTTGTAATAGTAGCCCAAAACATCATTTCAGTGCTGATTTCATTTGTCATTATCCATCGAAGTTCTGGTCAATGAATCTTCATAGGATCATCATGTTACCTATTTCCGAAACTACCGGGTAAAATAGACAAGACATGGCTTGTCAATTGGTCATTTATGGTACACTCCTTTCAATGTACTATCTTAATTTAACATTTCTATTCACAATTAATTAGGCAATTTTTATTAGATTTAGCGTTATCAGTCAGATATAAAGCCTAATTGAAAAACAATTTTCTGGAATACAATTCTGTTTACCCGCTAGCGCAGTAACTTACTGCTACCGCACTTCGGCAAACCAACACCCATCATCCCAACTCTTTTACTGTTTGGAAATTACTAAATACTGAGATCATGGATTATCATAAGTTAAAAAAGGATGAATTGATCAATGCGTTGATAAAGCTGGAGGAGGAAAATAATTCTTTGAAGCAATCGGCTGCTAAACGAGGAATGATTAAGCATGAAAACCTTATAAATTCCACAACAATATCAGGTAAAAACATTGATCTGGAAATGTGCCTACGCGAATTGGACTGCCATGAAAAAATTTCTGAAATTATCAGCCAACCAGGTACCAGCAAAGATAAAATTCTTACCGAAATTGCAAATATAATCCCACAGTGCTGCAATTTTCCTGAAAAGACGGAGGCTTCCATTTCTATTTATACGAATACTTATAAAACACCGGGCCATCAAGGTGCCGGACAAAAATTATCACATGATATAATTCTGGATGGTAAACCCGTAGGAAAAATAGAAATTGGTTATACCGGGAAAGATTCCGAACCGGACTCCCAATATCTGGATGAAGACAAAGCACTGGTTAATTCGGTAGCCAAAAGGATAACCTATATCATCCATAATGAAGCACAAAAAATGGCATTCTATGACAGTAAAGTCAGGTACAAAACCCTGATAGAAAGCCTGGAACCAGTTATATATGAGATTGACAGCAAGGGTATTATAACTTACATCAGTCCACAAATTGAAAAAATGACAGGGTACAAAACCAAGGAAATTATTGGTAACAGCTTTGTACATTTTGTAGGTATGAACGTCGATATTCTGCAGAAAAAATTTGTTGAACTCAGGGATAAAAAGGTATTGTGGGGGTCGTACAACATGACCTCCAAATCGGGTAAGGAGCTATGGGTAAGGATTTCAGCCAAGGCAATTTACAGGGATAATGAATTTGTGGGAGGTGCAGGTACCATGGCTGATATAACAGAACAGCGAAAAATTAAATCGGAACTGAAGGAGAGTGAAAATAAATTCACCCGGTTATTTAACAAGATGGCACAGGGTGCACACTACCAGGATATATCGGGGAATGTAATTACAGCGAATCCGGCTTCAGCAAAATTATTGGGATTAACCATAGATCAAATGCAGGGTCGTGAACCCATGGATCCCAGGTGGCATGCAATACATGAAGACGGATCTGATTATCCACCTGAAGAACATCCTGCCACAGTTGCGTTCCGAACAGGGAAGCCAGTCTCGAATAAAGTTGTTGGAATATTTCATCCGGAACAAAAAGAATACAGGTGGATGCTTGTAAGTGCAGAACCGGAATTCAGGGATAATGAATCGGAACCATACCAGGTGTTCAGTACTTTCACCGACATCACACAAATCAAGCGGTTCGAAAATGAATTAAAAGCGCAAAAAAATTATTCTGAATCGATTTTGACTGCCATACCAGACCTTAAATTTATACTCAACAAAAATGCAGTAATACTTGAATTAATATCAGGTAAGGAAGAAGAGCTGGACATGCCTCCGGAATTATTCCTTGGAAAAAACATAACAGAAGTATTGCCCCCGTCACTCAGTCAGGAGCTAAAGGATGAGATCAGCAAAATTGTGAAGGGAGAGGATACGGAACCCATTGAATACCAGATGGAAGTTGGCAACACGCTTTCCCATTATGAAGCCAGGTTATCGCCGGTGGGTGATGATAGATTCATTGTGATAGCAAGAAATACAGACAAGCAAAAAAAGGCGCAGGAGGCCCTGCGTAAATCGGAACAGAAGCTTAGAATAATTGCAGACAACACATACCACTGGGAGTTTTGGTACGGCCCTGATGGCATGCCGGTTTATCATTCCCCCTCCTGTAAAAGGATTACGGGGATTGAATCATCAGAATTACTATCAAACAGTGACTTGATCGTTGAAATGGTGCATCCCGACGACAGGGCGGCATTTCTGAAGCATAAAAAAAGCAGTTTCAAAAATAAGACAACTGCCAAATTCCAATACAGACTCATCAATACTTCCAGGGAGTTAAAATATATTGAGCAAGTTTCACTACCGGTATTCGATACTGAAGAGAATTTCCTGGGCATCAGGGGTACCAATGTAGACATTACTGAACGTACCATAGCTGAAAACGCACTTCGTGAAAATGAACAACGTTTGAAAAACCTGGTAAATTCCCAGACCAATTATGTTCTCAGGACCGATCTGGAGGGCAAACACACGTACTGGAACAAAAAATTTGAAGAAGAATTTGGTTGGCTCTATCCCGAAACGGGGCTGGCAGGTGTGGATGCTTTGCTGTCAATCTGTGAGTACCATCATCAACGCACCAGGGAAACAGTTCAACGTTGCCTGAATAATCCGGGTGAGATCATAAAAATCGAATTGGATAAACCGGCCCGCGATGGTTCTGTGCGCACTACATTCTGGGAGTTTGTCTGCCTGTCGGATGAAAATAATATCCCAACAGAGATTCAATGTATGGGTATTGATATCTCAGACAGAAGAAAAGCGGAAGATGAACTTCTCAGAAGTGAAAAAAATTACAAGAACCTCTTCTTCAACTCCCCCGACGGCTATTTGATCATCAAGGATGGCAAATTCATTGAATGTAATAATGCGGCTGTTGCATTGTTGGGAGGTGACCGGGCGTGGGTCATTGATAAGGAACCAGGCTTGTTATCGCCTGAATACCAACCCAACGGAAGAAAATCTGATGAATTTTCCCGGGAAAAGATCAGGGAAACTTTCGAAAAGGGAACCAACTTGTTTGAATGGACTCATAAACGGGCTGACGGTACAGAATTCATTGCCAGGGTTAAGCTATCAATGATGAATTACGAGGGAAACCAGGTACTGTTCACTACGTGGCGCGATATTACGAAACAGCGAGAGTCTGAAGATAGAATAAGAAAGCTTTCCGGTGCTGTTGAGCAAAGCCCGATAAGTATCATAATAACTGACACAGTAGGCAAGATTGAATATGCAAATCCAAAAGCCTGCTTCGTTATGGGGCAGCCCCTGGAAAAATTAATCGGGAAAAGGCCTGATGTACTAAAATCGGGAAAAGGAGGAAACAGGAAATATATGGAAATCATGGAGACCATCAGTTCAGGGAATAACTGGCAAGGTGAAATTCATGCAGTAAAGAAAAATGGAGAACTTTACTGGGTAAGGACCTCCATCTCCTCTATTGTAAATTCTGATAAAAAAATTACCAATTATGTGATTATAAATGAGGATATTACCCAAAACAAACTTGCTGAACAGGAGATCCGGTTGCAGTACAAAAAACTAAATGCAATTGTAAGTGCCATGCCGGATAAAATTTTTGTGCACGACAAAAAAGGTACCTTTTTGGAGTTTTATACTTACGACCCAGACAATATGCTCTTACCAAAAGATAAGGTGATCGGAACAAATCTATCCGACCTGTTTGACGAGAAAACTGCAAAATTGAATATCGAGAAGATAAATGAAAGCATTCAGAAACAACAATTGATAACTCATGAGTTTTCTATTATTTCGGAGGGCAAACCCCGCTTTTATGAAGTAAGAACTACCCCTTTATCCCGTACCAGGGCGGTACGATTTGTGCGTGAAACCACCGAGAAAAAGATCAGGGATGAAGAGATCAATAAACTCTCGCTGGCTGTAAAACAAAGCCCAGTTTCAATTATTATTACAGACCTGGAAGGAACCATTGAATATGCCAATTCAGCCAGTTTAAAAATATCAGGTTATCCAATTGAGGAGCTTCTTGGACAAAATCCAAGAATCTTCAAGTCAGGGCACCAGGATGAAAGTATTTACAAACAGATGTGGGAAACTATCAGTACTGGTAAAATCTGGCAGGGTGAGTTGAAAAATAAGAGGAAAAACGGGGATAAATACTGGGTCAGCATGACAATAACCCCCATTTTTGATGAAAACAAAAAGGTGACCAGCTATTTGGCGATAAAACAGGACATATCACAACGAAAAAGGGCAGAACAGGAGATTATAGATCTTAATGCCAATCTGGAGCAGAAAATTGAAGAAAGAACAAAGGATCTGATAAGGGCCAATGCGGAATTAATGCAGGAAATAGATGAACGCCAACAGGTAGAGTCTGCGCTGCATGAAAAGACCAATGAACTGGAGAATTTCTTTTCTGTGGCCATAGATCTCTTAAGTATTGCCAGTTCGGATGGTCATTTTATCAAGGTTAACAAGGCGTGGGAGAATATCCTGGGTTATAGTCCTGAAGAACTGGAAAACAACCATTACATGAATTTTCTTCATCCGGAAGATAAACGGCACACCCTGAAAGTATTGGCAAGACTAAACAACCAGGAAGTTGTGCTGGATCTGGTCAACCGTTACAAGGCCAAAGACGGTTCCTACAGGTTTATTGAGTGGCACAGTGTACCGGTGGGCGATAAAATTTATTCGGCAGCCAGGGATATAACTGAACGTAAAAATATGGAGATGGAAATACTGGCAGCCAAGGAATCTGCCGAAAGCGCCAATAGGGCAAAAAGTGAATTTCTGGCAAACATGAGCCATGAAATCAGAACACCCATGAATGCCATCCTTGGGTATTCTGAATTGCTGGAATCGATGCTGAAGAGTGAATTACAGAAAGATTATCTCAACTCTATCAAAACCAGTGGGAATTCCCTGTTAACACTGATCAATGATTTTCTGGATCTTTCAAAGATCGAAGCGGGCAAACTCGATTTGGAATATGAATTTATTGAATCAGTTCCATTCTTTTCAGAATTTGAAAAAATATTCTCTTTCAAAATCTCGGAGAGGGACCTTGCATTCAATATCGATATCGCATCAGGTACACCTGCATACCTTCTGGTGGATGGCCCCCGGCTCAGACAGGTCATGTTAAACCTGATCGGTAATGCAGTAAAGTTCACAGAAAAGGGTGGAATCACAATTATAATAAGATCTGAGAATCCACGGGTTGTTACCTATGCTAAAAATCATTCGGAAGAGTTGATAGACCTTGTCATAGAAGTGGCCGACACAGGAATTGGGATACCTGAAGTATTTCAGAAGGAGATATTCGAATCATTCAGCCAGATAAAGAGCAGGATTTCCGGGAAGGGCACTGGACTCGGACTTGCTATCACCATGCGACTGGTAGAATTGATGAATGGTAAGATCAGTGTCAAATCAGTAGTGGAAAAAGGAAGTACATTTAAGATAGAAATTCCGGATGTTCCCTTCCTCAGAAGTTATGATTCCGTGACTAAACAATCAGATGTGATTCCTGATGAAATTATTTTTGAAAAGGCAACGGTACTAGTGATAGATGATGTGGAGGAAAACCGAAAATTCCTTCTTGATGCCCTCAGGGATACCACACTGGAATTTCTTGAAGCAGAAAATGGTGAATCCGCACTGGAAGTGATGGAACAAAAAAAGCCAGATCTGGTTATCACAGATATACGCATGCCGGTAATGGATGGATTTGAATTATTATCAAAAATAAAGAAAAACAGCAAGTTTAAAAAGATACCTGTAATCGCCTACTCTGCCTCAGTAATGAAAGAACAGAAAGAGCGGATTTTTGCAAGTGAATTCGTAAACCTGCTGATTAAACCCGTGCAAATTTCAGAACTCTTCCAGGCCCTGATGGAATGTATTCCGTATAAAAAAGATCCGGGTGTCATCAATGATACTGATGAGACAAAGGATATTGACCCTTTAAACATCATTGACCCGGAAGGGTTGGTTCATGCCCTTAATGGTAGATTCTTAAAAATAAGGGATTCATTAAAAACCCGACAGCCCATTGATGAGGTAAAGAATTTTGGAAATGAATTGTCCAAACTGGGCGAAAAACATCATAGTGAAGTGGTCAGAAAGTACGGAGAAGATCTTTTTACTACCGCAGAAAATTTCAATATTGAAGGAATGTTAATACATCTGAACAGATACCAGGAGATCGTTAAAATGATTGAGAAGTAATAGCGTTGCACATGGAGAAAAATATTTCATCAAAGCAAGTTTCTGCCGTCATCCTGGTTGTTGATGACAATCCACAAAACCTCCAGGTATTGGGAAACCTGCTACAGGATAATCAATATGAAATCGAATTTGCCACGAGCGGTAAAGCAGCCCTTGAATGGCTTAAAGTTCAGAAATTTGATCTTATCCTGCTGGATATCAAAATGCCCAAGATGGATGGTTATGAAGTCTGCAAAAAGATCCGGTCGGATAAAAAAATGAATAATGTTCCGGTCATATTTTTGTCTTCAGATAAAGACAGAGAGAGCATTCTCAAGGGGTTTGATGCAGGTGCCCAGGATTATCTTACCAAGCCATACGACAGAAGAGAACTGATCGTCAGAGTACAGACGCATCTCAAGTTGAAGAATTCACTTGAGACGCTTGAAAAGTTAAACGAGTCGCTGGAGAGAAGGGTTCGTGAACGTACACGCCAGCTAAATATTGCAAATTATGAGCTGAGAAACATGAATCTCAGGCTCTCCGAACTGGACAATGCCAAATCGCAATTTTTAAACCTGATCAGTCATGAGATACGAATCCCGTTGGATGGTATCATTTTACCTTTGCAATTACTTAAAGAACCTTTCTCCGAATCGGATTCCGGTGAACTGCTTAATATACTGGATTCATCCGTAAAGCGTCTTGAGAAATTTGCCATGAATGCTCTGCTTATTACAAAACTGAAAACAAAACCGTATGAGATCAGTGAAGAGAGGGCGGATATTACAAAACTAATCAGAGAGGTGATCAGGGAAGAGAAAACCGAGATAGACAAGAAGCATCTCACTATCAAGGTAAAAACTGGCGGGCATGCGTGTATCATACCGGGGCAGATCAATCTGTTGAAAAAATGTATCAGCAATATTATCGACAATTCCATTGCATTTTCGCCAAATGACGGATTTATAGAAGTAAACGTTCACATTGACGGGCTATATCTGGTGGTAGAGATTAACGATTTTGGAGAAGGCATTCCGGAAGAAATTATAAAAAAAGGAACCAAACCATTTAGTCCAGGTAAAAAATACCGGGACAAATCAACAGGGATAGGGCTCCCGTTGTCGAAATTAATTATGAATGCCCACAACGGATTAATGGAACTGAAAAACAGGCCGGGAGGTGGTGCCTCTGTCATTCTAAGGTTAAGAATGAGCAGGATTTATGTATAGCAAAACAGATCAATTTCATTCTCAAATCCATGCTTATGGAACCATCTAATGAAAAAAAAGCAAAAATTCTCATCGTCGATGACATACATAAAAATCTCCAGGTACTTGGAAGTATCCTGCAAAGTGAAGGGTATGCTGTAGAATTTGCAGTTGAGGGTAAGAGCGCAATTGCCTGGATTGAAAAAGTTGAATTTGATCTGGTATTGCTTGATGTAATGATGCCTGGCACCAATGGATATGAAGTATGCAGAAAGGTGAAGCTAAATGGTAAAAATGAACTTCTTCCTGTAATATTTTTAACGGCAAAAGTAGATCCTCAAAGTATCATTGAGGGATTTAAAGCGGGGGCGGCAGATTACATTACCAAACCATTTATAAAAAACGAACTCCTTGCGCGGGTAAAAACCCATCTTGAAATTAAGAAATCCAGGGATAAACTGGCCTACTACCTGGCAGAGATTAATGAGAAAAGGAAGAGTATTACATCCAGTATCAGGTATGCAAAAAATATACAGGAAGCATTACTGAAAACTTCTGAAACCTTCACTGACATCATTCCCGGTCATTTTATCCTCAACCTCCCCAGGGATATTATAAGCGGCGACTTTTACTGGTTTTGCTGTATAGATGATATAACCATTGTGGCAGTGATGGATTGCACTGGTCACGGAGTACCCGGGGCGCTAATGAGTACATTGGGAGTCACCCTGTTAAATGAAACCGTATTCAGTCAGAACATAATCCGGCCCAATCTGATACTGGACAGCCTTCGGTCGAAACTGATCCGGACACTGAGCCAGCAGGGCCAGGATAGCATAAAGGATGGAATTGAAGGATCTATTTTCTCGTTTGACAGCAAGATGAAGAAATTCAATTTTGCAGGATCATCGAATTCCATGCTTATTGTTCATGATGGAAAGATCAGGGAAATCAAACCCGACAAGGTACCTATCGGCTATAGTTATACAAAAGATGATTTTCAGAATTTTTCATTGGAAATCCAAAGCGGTGACATGGTTTACTTTTACTCAGACGGATATGTGGATCAATTCGGTGGGCCTCTTTCAAAAAAGTACTTGTTAAAGCGTTTTAAGGAGAAACTGCTCACTATACATGATCTCCCCCTTGATAAACAGTGGGAAGAACTACATCGGGAATTTACTGGTTGGAAAGGTGATAATGAACAGACGGATGATATTCTGGTACTTGGTATCAGGTTCTGACCATCTGCGACGGTAATAAGACCTGCCTAAGCAACCTATATTTT
>JBBDIE010000202.1:0-7630 GCA_040880545.1 Bacteroidales bacterium
CCGAAAAACTAATTGTACTCTGCTGCCCGGTTGTAATTTCAAATAATCCCCAGGGGCCCGATCCCATGGATGCAAAGTATCCGAAATTCCCTATTCGACCATAAACATAATTCAATAATTGAAATTTACTTTGGAAAGATCCCCCTGCTACTAACCTTGATCTGTCGGACTGCAAAACAGCTTTTCCAGCGGTATAATCGATAGCCAGGAAGGTCAGATAATGCGGTCCGGCCGTTTTGATTACTCCATTTTCCATGAAATTGTAAGTTTCTGTTAACATGGGAGTATAAGAAGCGTATCTTAAATGAACAGATTGGTAGATATCTGCGGATCTGATATAGCCAATAGTTAAATTAATTGGTGATACAGTTGTATGTACAAAGGGAGAAAATACCAGGTCCTGTCTTGCAAGTGGCCCACACCTGAAGAGAGGTTTACCCTGTTCTTAAAATTGTCCTGTCCATGGGTGGTCAGTCCGGTCACTAACACCAGGCATGATATAATAATCCGTTGTAATTTCATATTAATAGTTGAATAGTTCCATGGTCTTCCTTTCCCTGAATACCGGGAAAAGTAACCGAACTCATCCCGGAAAAAGTACAAAAAGACCTATACATCGCATTTTTATAAAGACGAATAGCTGTGAGATTTGTTTCAGAATCTTCCCCGAAGGCATATATTACATTAATATACAGGAAATTATCTTTCATCGATTGATAAGATCTGACCTGCATTAATCAGTAGCGATCTTATTTCAGAGTAATTCAGTTCCTGGATTGCTTGTTCTTTGTCCAACGCCAATGCCGCCATCACCCCGGCACTCTGCCCCAGGATCATAAAGACCGGTTCCATCCGAATGGATCCGAATGCGATGTGCGAACTTGATACAGCCACAGGGACCAGTAAATTTTCGCAATCCTCCTTTTCCGGCATGATACTTCCCATATCGATCTGGTATGGTTTTTCCGGATGTACACCTATATCTCCTTCATTCTGAACAAAGCCTTCCAAAGTGATATAACGCTGTGTATTGTGCGAATCCATGGTATAGGAACCCATCGCAATGGGTCTTGGAACTTCGTTTCTTCCAAGCACCTCGTTTTCAGTCATCACAAATTCTCCTACCATGCGCCTGGCTTCACGAACATAGATCTGGTGGGGCCAGTGGCCATTGTCTGTGAATTCATCCTTCGCCAGTCCCCACCTGTTCATCTCATCGTGAATATCTTCAGGAACTCTCGTGTCTGTTGCATAAAAATATAAGAGCCCTTTTTGGTATTTTTCTTGTTCCTTTATTATTTCGGCTCTCCGTTCATAAGATGCTTCCGGGTAGTCGTAGTTCATGCCAATATGGTCAAAGCTGAAGGGGCCATGATTGTTCACGTCGGTTTTATTATTGGGAATCGGGTCAAATTTTTGATAGGTCTCTCTCCATCCATGTTCCAGTACCCTTACCAGTAATTCATATTGTGCCGGATCATAACCATCCGGTTTTTCAAAAGGAATACGGTTTTCATCCACCGTTGTCAGGCACATGCGGAAACAATAGGCCTGGAGACGATGGTCCCCTTCACCCTTCATCCCGGGATCTTCGGTAGAGATAAGCGGTAACACACCGCTGGTGGGATCACCGGGCACGATATATGGACTTATCTGCATGTTTCCGAAATGATGGGAATGATGTAGTACTCCGACCTGCACCCCGTTCCACGTTTCGTTGTAAACATCGTTTGACTCGCGACCCACTGTAAAATGGACGCCCGAAGCAGCCATCAGGTCCCCTTCATAGGTGGCATCCACAAAAATTTCACCATTAAAAATTTCTCCCCCAAGTGTGCGGATAGAGATTATTTTTCCCTCCTTCATCTTAACGCCCTCTTCCCTGTCCAGCCAATGGTCGCGATATACCCTGATATTGTTTTCCCTGATCAGATCCTCAAATATATTCTCAGCCACATGGGGTTCAAATATCCACATTGTTTTCTTATCTCCGTCGATTGCCGGGGTTCCCTGACCCTGGTTGCCATATTCCGCTTTTTGCTGCCATTTCCAGGCGGTATCGTGCTGATAATGTGTATACACCCGCTGGTAAAACTCCCTGCTAAGACCGCCTATCACACGCTTATCGCCCGTATCTGTATACCCCAGGCCGCCAGCGGTCAGTCCACCCAAGTGTTTGTCGGGGCACACTATGATTACCGACTTACCCATCCGGGTTAACTGAACTGCAGTGGTTATAGCAGCCGAGGTACCCCCGTAAATGATGACATCTGCTTTGTTTGGGGATACGGTTCCTGATGGTTTACATCCCTGTGTGAGAATTATCATCGTGAGAATACAGGCTTTGAGCAGGATCAGAGTAGCTTTCATGGTTGAATTATTTTAGTATTGCAGCAGTAGAATTATTTTAATTTATAATGAAAGTTGCACGGTGAACCAACGAATATACAGAATGGCACAGTAAATTATGACACCTCCTATATCCGCTAAAATATATAATCTCCATTACTGTTCACACGGATTGCCAGTTCTTTGCTTTCATTTTTGAACAGATCATAGCCGGTTTCCAGATTCTCCCAAAAACTGATGAGTCCCTGGTCACTGAACCTGGCTCTATATAGCTCCCAATTCTCTGTTGTCATTTTAAAGGGGAAGATGTATACCGGGATTTTCTGCTGGCCGTTATTCTTCGCATGCACCGCATAGAGGTATAGCTCTTTTATTTTGTCGTTGGTCATCGGCAAACAGCCTATGGTAACACATGAACCATGAATAAAAATATCTCCCCCCGGATCTGCCGCAGAACGCTGTCTCCTGTCCGCTATATTCGGGTAGTTTATTCCCAGGGAGAGATAAAAGGTACTGGCCGGATTGAACCGGTCGATATGATAAAAACCTTCAGGCACTTGCATATCTCCCTGTTTTCTCTTGGGCCCAACCTCACCTGAAGAGGCACATATTGTATAGCTGGTCAGTTTGGAATATACTGTATCAGTACGATTCTTGCAGTAGAGTTCCAGCAATGATTCAGACTTGTATGCAACGATAAGTATATGCAGATTTTCCAGTGTAAGCCCTTTGGTTTCGAGCTTCTCCTTTAGAAGATCCTCCTTTTCATTGATCGAACTCCTAACCCGTGGATACCTTTTCTGGTCGTCGAGGAATTCATCCTGATTCAGAACCGGCGAAAACAGGATGGATAAGGAAAGTATGATAAATAATTTCATCTGTCAGCTCCGGTATTACGGGTATCTATTCTTTATGATAATGAGTGAAAGATACTAATTTTCAATAAAAGGGGAGGAGATGTTCACCATTCTCCCCCTTTTATGATTGCGTATGATGGGTATCTTTAAATTTAGTGACCGCTATTCCCATGCATCAGGATATCGTGGAATGCCTCCACGGTGTGGGTAAAATCCACATAAGCTTCCACATATTCTCTTCCTTTTTCCACCGACTCATCTTTTACCGGGTATAGTGAAGATACCACCTTATATTTTTCCCTGATAACATTTGCTATATGGTTATTCAGCTTTTCAACCATTCCATCCACATTTTTCGAGGCAATGGCATGATCGCTCATACCAATGATCGGACTGGTACTGCCAGCCGGTTTCAGTCCCGTGTATGACGCACCTTCAGTTTCCCTGTGAAGTCGCACCAGTGTTTCGAAAAAATGTGTTCTGACAATTTTATAAACCTCTGCATCACCATGCTGTAAATTGTAGGTTTTTCTGAACAGAGTGATAATATCTTCCTCCATCTCTTCATTCACCCATTTTAACACCAGATTTACATCGTTGGTTTCAATGGCTTTTATGGCATCTGTGATCACCGGGCCGTCATACGAATCGCAATGTGCTGAAACGGACAATCCCGTAAAAGTTGTTACAATTAACATGAGTACTGTAACAACAGGTATCCTTAAACTTTTTCTTGTTGATACCTGGCTAATTTTTGTTTTTTTCATTTTTCTGAATTTTTAAGTTAGACAATCTGATTCAGCACAAAATTAGAGGTACCGTATGACCTGTGCGACCTATATTCTAAAGTGGGACAAATTTTATGGGAATTAATTGATATCTCCGTCGACAATTACATTACGCCGACATGGTTTTTTTGTAAACTCCGGGTGTAACGCCGCTGATCTTTTTAAAAACCCTGTTAAAAGCTGACTTGGAGTTGAATCCGGATTCGTATGCAATTCCCAACGTGGTATAGTGATCAAAGCCCGGATCAAGCAACCTGGATTTTACAGCCTCCACCCGGTAATGGTTTATGAAATCGAAGAAATTCATTCCAAATTTTTCATTGATTACACGGGAAAGATGATGAGATGGAATATTCAACGCTGTGGCCAGAAGTGGAAGGCTGAGGTCCGGGTTCAGGTATGGTTTCTCGGTTTTCATGAATTTTTCCAGTTTATCCCGGTATATCATGGCATCCTGATCTTTCATTGATGAACCTGCATATTTATCCTGACGCTGATATGTCACAAAAGATTCTCCCTTCTCAGCGGAAAAAATTTCATTTTGTTTAAGTCCGAAATATCCGATCAGGATAATGAAAATTGATAGTGCCAGTGCAATTCCGTCGGTACAAAAGGTCCAGGAGAACAGGTGAAAAGCATGATGTGTGATGGCGGCTGCCATCAACAGGGTCCAAACCAGTCCAAAGATGTACACCAATTTTCTGAGCCAGCCGGGATTGATCTTTTCGGAGGAGGAAAAATTATTGAAAATATTGATATCCAATGTTTTAAAAAGACTCATGCATCGTATGATATATACCGGGCCGGAAATGGCAGTAAGGAACAGGAACATGAGAAATAGGAGAGGGGGGCTATGCAAACTTTCCATATGATCAAGCCTGATTCCTTCAGAGGCTGACGGAATAAACGAAGCTATGAGCAAGTAAAAATTGAACAGGATAAAAGGAATAAAGTGCAACAGGATTCTACTGTTAAATTTAGGGTTGTCGGTAACCAGTGAGGAAACATAGAGATACAGGAATGGCCCGTGCAACATTAAAAGGGAAATAAAAGCTGCTGAAAGCAGGTGAAAACGGGTAAATAAAGTATCGTGGAAAATCCCATAGATCCCGGTAAAAATTCCCAGGTAGATGATCCACCAGAACAATATGGAACCGTGGATTGACTTCCTTTTTTTCTGGTATAACAATACGGAGAAAAAAAATGCGTGGAATGATGCAATTAAAAAAATATAATTCATCTGCTATCCATTGAATCTTTTAATCTTTTTTTGAAGAATAATCCGTCATGATCGTTCTTCCCTTTACAAGCCAGGATAATCCGAATGCCCACAGTGCCAATGTCTCCAGCCAGAATATGGGATCGTATTCCTGAAATGATGCGACCCGTTTGTTGGAACTAAAACCTGAATAGAGGGCGATAAGTCCTATACTTGCAAGCATAATATAGCCACAGATCCGGAATAACATGTTTCTTTTGATTTTCATTTTTGTGGGGTTATCTCCCTTTTTGGTAAAAAGTACGATGGAAAAGAATGAGAGGACCAGGAACAGGCCGGCCGCGGATGCAAAATGAATTGTACTGATAATATTATTTTCCACAGGTTCAGGAATGCACGCTGACAGGGGTTCTGTGATGGATGTGGGAAAGAAGGCAACTCCAAGTGCAAAAATACAACCAAGATTACCTGCAATGGAATCTGCCTTGTTATAACCTTTATAGGCATAGAGAAAAAGAGCAATTGCACAGAGCAATCCCACGAATATATTGCGCATCATTGTATGATAATATGCACTGATGGAACTTTGTACTTCATCGCAATTGCCAATGAGAATTGATCCTGTCACCAGGACGATCGGGAAAGCAACACCGAGGATTCCAACTGCTCTTCTTAGCGTCAGGTAGGAAATTAATTTCGGATCAGAAACGTTTGATGCCTGATTTTTCATTTTTTAATTCTTTATAGATTTTAGATTGATTCGGATTACCTGCATACTTTAATTGAGGATTTGTTTGCTTCTTTCATTTAAATCATGGATATCGTTTGACTCACTAAATGAATCATTTGCCATTGTGAGAACCATATTGGCATGTTTCTTTATAGCAGTTTTGTAACTGTTACGTTTAGCAAATGTATTGATCGTGATCAATGCCTCCATGATTCTAATAACTACTGCCGGACTGCCTGATGCAAACTGCCTGATTTGATTAAAAGCAGCATCGAGCATCCCTTCGTAAGTGAGTGTGTCTGCTATTACCCGTAAATTTCCATCGGCATCGTATCGGTACTTAAATGGAAATTTTACATTGGAGAGGTAAGACATGGTAGAAGTAAGGTTGTCGACACAGGTAATTGCTGTGTAAGGATCGTTCACACCGGGAGATAATGCCCTGGCAGCAATTTCTACCATTTGATGAATGGCATGTTCAGCATCCTGATGCTGTGTCCTGCTATTACCTAAAATAAATTTAGTCTGAATTTTTTTAAGTAGTTCCTCATCAATTTCCTCTTTGTAATATAAAACTCCTATGGGCGATCTTTCTACCAGGTAATCCCCCGGACGGTAATAAAATTCAATCAAGCCATTGGTTTCATATAATAGCTGTAAGAGTGAATCGTTGTAAATATATTGTAAATAGCCGCTTTTGGGTGCTAATACCGCTTGTTTAAAGTTATACCCGGCTTTGATATCTTCCAGTGAAGACGGTTCCTTTTCATCTGGTTCTTCTTCAAGCGTTTCAGGAAACAATGTGCGTATATTCTTCGATAAGGAGGTTGATATGTCAGCAATCACCTTATCTGCCTGGATATTAGTGGCGATATGGTGAAAAAAGATGATGAGCAGGAGAATATTCGCTGCTGCTGCCAGTAACGCAAGTAGAATTGAAAACGATGGAATGAAATTGATTTGGTCATTCGCTTTGATTGTATTTAATACTATTAAACAATAGATATAGGTGGATATGTAGGATCCTAGTACAACCTGATTGATCCGGTCATACATGAAGTTTTTAATGAGCCTTGAACCAAATTGGGAGGAGGCAAGTGTCAGCGCAACCAGGGTAATAGAGAATACCGTACCTGCAACACCGATCATAGCCCCGGCAATGGTAGTAAGAATACTTCGAGCCGAATCGTGACTGCTGATGAAAATGTACTTGCCTATACCTTCGTGCGAGACTGTTACCAGGCTGTCTAAGTATATAAATAACACGGAAAGCCCAATGGTGATCAGAGTGATCAGGACCGGAACAAACCAGAAAGTGGCCTTTAGTTCATTCCAGAAGAATAGAATCTTTTTCATTGGCACTATTTTTAAGGCATTACCTTGAATTTACCAGGGGCATATATTGTGAGATAACTGTATGTTCTTTTTTGTTACAAGTTACCCGATGTCGTATAAGTATGTATGAACATCGATGGAAACAGTCACTAATTTACATAAAACTGAATAAATTACCATAGAATATCCAGGTCAGAAAAGAACGGATGTGATAGCTGTGTATTTATTGAAACAGGGCCATGACCTGCACACGGAGGGACATAAATAAGATAGGAGATACAGTGGCGTATGTTTTTGCCCACTGTAATCTCCATATAAACAATAACACAGCTATATTATAAATAAAAAACAT
>JBBDIE010000202.1:7730-9596 GCA_040880545.1 Bacteroidales bacterium
CCCACTGTAATCTCCATATAAACAATAACACAGCTATATTATAAATAAAAAACATTATAATTTGACCAACAGATTTTCCAGATTCTCTAATCCAGCTGCAAATCCTTCCTTGAAGCCCATTTCGACAATCTGTTCCAGGTCGGCGAGCGATTCAAATTTTATTTCGATAGAGACGATTGTTGATACGGATGATTCTTTAAAATATATCTTCCAGAAACTTCCGGCCATTTCCTTGTTAATGTTCCCTTCCGCATCACAAAATGCATCCAGGGCAGTGAACTGTTTCATGGGGGTAATGGATTTGAAATCGGCTCTGCTCCAATGATCGGTTCCGTCGGGCCCCTTCATAGCATATAGCCAGTATCCGCCCTCCGAGAAGTCCATTTTTTTTTGTAACGGCTTTCCAGGGTTGAGGGGCCCACCATTGATCAAGAAGCTCTACCGGTAGATAAAATAAAATGTCATAGAAACGATAGTAATCAGTGTGGCTGTGCCATAATAAAAAGATGCATAGGCAAATTTATACTTATCGCTGGTTGTTTTACGGATAAAAATTCCACCAATCTGGGCAAGTATCAGGGCGAAGATCATAAAATAGAAGTGTTCCACTACCCAGAATCTGAGTGAGGACCGTTTGATGGCCTGTGCTATGTCGACGGCTGATTTTAATTCAGGATCAATAAAGAAATAACTGATAACACCATGAAGCAGTGTAAGGTAGAGTAGTGTCATGAATAAGCGGATCAACACCTTGTCTGTTCCTGAATATTTCAGTTTTTTTATCCATCCGGTGAGCGATCTGATGGTAAGCGCGATTGCCACACAAATGAATATTGTGCTTGTGATTACGTGGAACAGGATTAATACCTTATACATAACCTTTTGTTTTACAGATCACTAATATTAATATAAGCAGCAACTATCGTACTTTATCGACTTAATATTTCGAATATTTGTATGATACGCAATAATTGTTTTGATGTTCATTCATTATGTTCTGTTCCAGTCAGCTGATTTAACCCAATCGACAATAAATTTTGCATTCTCCACCGGAATTCCGGGAATAAAGCCATGCCCCAGATTGAATATCCATTTATTCTCTTTTCTTCCAAATGCCAGGTATTGCGACAATTCTTTTTCTATAACTGACCTGTCTGCAAACAAGAGCCGGGGATCCAGGTTACCCTGCAACCCCACTTCCGGATGCACCATTTTCCGGGCATCGGAGATGGGCGTTTGCCAGTCGATGCTTACGAAATCACAAATGTCTGGTGTGATGTCCCGGTATCCGGTTCCAATATCTTTCGGGAAGAAGATAAAGGGTACTCCCTTTGCTCTTACAGCGTTTCCGATTTTTTTCACTGAATTAAAGAAGAGTGATTTATAGAGGTAAAAGGGGAGGATGCCCGCGTGTGTCTCAAACAGCTGAAAGGTGTCTATGCCGTGCTCAATCTGCCTGGTGGCGTATTCGATGGTCAACTCCGTGATGGCCTCAATAAGCATTTCGGTAATTTCCCTGTTTTTATAGATAAAGTTTATTGCATCGGGGAAGCCAGCCTTGCTGCTCAACCCTTCCAGCATATAACAAAGAACTGTAAGCGGGGCGCCTGCAAAACCTATGAGCGGCATGTTTTGGGGCCGCGTTTTCACAATTTCATCAATGGCGCTATAGATATATTGCAGTTTTCCCGGATCGGGATTCAGTTTATCCAACGGATTTTCATATTCTTTGAGTGGTTTGTCAAATTTCGGGCCTTCATCGGTAAATGCAAGTCCCATGCCCATGGCGTGGGGAATCACCAGGATGTCAGAAAACAGAATGGCTGCATCCACACCCAGGTCGTCTACCGGCAGGAGTGTTACCTG
>JBBDIE010000203.1:0-1677 GCA_040880545.1 Bacteroidales bacterium
TAATTAGAGTCTGTCAATAAACTATGAAGTGTTGATAAATAAGGGTTTTGGCGTATAAAATTAAAATTCTCTTTTCAGAATTTTGGGGTTATGAAGATGAACCTCTTTCAACCACTGACCCTCAAGTTTGAGAAGCCGAATTGGGCAAACAATCCCGAATTCGCTCTGATGGATACCATTTTAGAACAGCACCCAGAGTTGATAAAGCTATTGGAGCCTGACATCACGCGTGGCGAAAAGCGGAGCAATTTTGGCAGAAAAGATACTCCCAGCGTGGAACAGATCGTGCGGGCAGCTATCTACAAGGAGCTGAAACAGTTGGACTATCGCGAGCTGGAATACCACCAGGGTGATTCGAGAATATGCGCACAGTTTATAAAAATAGACGAGCTGCGCCCCTACAGTTTCCAGATGTACCATAACTATCTCAGCAAGATAAAGGCGGAGAATCTGGAGAAACTGTTGATAGCCATCAACAAGATAGCCATAGACCAGGGACTGGAAGACGTAAAGCGCATCCGCCAGGACAGCACTACGGTAGAGACCAACATCCACTACCCGACCAATAATTCACTGGTATGGGACTGCATCAAAACCAGCCACCGGCTGTTGGAAAAACTCAGCGAAGAAATTAAAGGAGTCAGCTACCGGGATTATACCAGTGGCGCCAAACGGACCTATTACAAGATCAACAACACCAAAAGTGGCGACAAGCGTGCAGACCTATTCAAAAAGCAACTGGCGACTTTTACCAAAAGCATCAACCAGGTAAGCAATGCGATAAAAAAAAAGTCAGATTGTAGCAGTATCACGGCCATGGGGCTGATCCTTGAACTGGAACAACTACTACCGGTCATGCAAAAGGTCTATAGCATGAGTGAACGCAGAGAAATAAAAGGAGAGACTGTGCCCAATGCTGAGAAAATATTTTCCATTTACGAACAGCATACCGATATCATCGTCAAGGGCGGCAGGCAGGTGCAATTCGGCCACAAGATCAACCTGGTAACAGGTAAAAGCAATTTGGTGCTGGATTGTGAGATATTGGAAGGCAATCCCTCGGACAAAGACCTGTTTGCCCCTGCCATAGATAAAGTGATGAACAGCTATGGCGTCACGCCAAGAGACAGTGTTACGGACGGAGGATATGCCTGTTTGGAAAATGGACAGCTGGCCACACAGAAAGGTATCGTCAATATTGTGTTCAATAAAGTAGTGGGGAGTTTGAAAAACATCGCCAGCAGCCTGAACATGGAGACCCGGCTGAAAAAATGGCGCAGCGGCATAGAGGCCAACATCTCCAACATCAAAAGGGGTTTTGGCCTGTTCCGTTGCAATTGGAAGGGATGGGAACACTTTCGGGCCAAAGTGCTGTGGAGCATCCTGGCCTACAACATCCGCGTGATGACAGCAGCGCTCGTAGAGCAGTTGGCGCTAAAGAAGCAGGCGCAAACAGCCTGAAAACCGGTGAAAGGCGGATAAAAAGCAATTCCGAAGGGATCGGTGTGTTTAGAAGCAAAGAAAAACAGCAAAAAACACTGAAAAATGGTGCCAACCGGATTATTTTGGCATCAAATAGAAAAATGTGGGACCAAGGAAAGATACTCATTATTTATTTTCACAATATCTGTAGCAAATGATGGTTTTACCATGACTAAATGGACAGACACTAATTAA